>JBIIVZ010000364.1:0-3433 GCA_044339175.1 Roseateles sp. | reverse complement strand
TCGGCCTCGGCAAAGCGCGTCACCAAGCTCCGCAGCAAGCCACGCGCCGCTTCGGTCAGCGGTTTGAATTCGGTGAAACCGGCGTCCGACAGCGCGATGAACCATTCCACCTCGACCTGCACGCGGCGGTGCATCAGCCCGAATTCGGACAGCAACGGCCGCAGGGCCGCCACGCGGGCGGCATAGCGGCCATCCAAGGGTGAGAGGGCGCTGATCGAGGAGAAATCTGATGGAGTCATGGCAAGAATGCGGTGGGGCCGCTGCAGCTGAGGGCAAACCCGCAGATTTTAGCCACCTGCTGGCAAACCCCGGCTAGGCTTTTTGGCGCGACTCTTGCTTAATGCTTGGCGGGGCTGTTTTGCCGTAGTTTCTGCAAAAGCCGCCAATGTTTGGGCGTGTTGCTCACTTTATGCGGGCTGCCCGACTTTCATCGTCTCGAACCCAAAGGATTTGTCCCATGCGAACTGTCCCGAATTCCGTTCTGCGCCGCTTGCTGCTGAGCTTGGGGGCGGCCACCTTGGCGGCTCTGGCCTTGCCGGGGTTGGCCCAGGCTCAGGCCCAGGCCAAGCTGAAGGTGGCCGGCATCTACACCGTGCCGGTGGAGCAGCAATGGGTCAGCCGCTTGAACAAGGCGCTGAAAGCGGCCGAGTCGCGTGGCGAGATTGAATACGCCTTCTCCGAGAACGTCAGCAACGCCGATTACGAACGCGTGTTGCGCCAATATGCCGAGCAGGGCTACGGCCTGATCGTCGGCGAGGCCTTTGCCGTCGAGTCCGCCGCCCGCAAGGTCGCCAAGGACTACCCGAAGACCGCCTTCCTGCTGGGCAGCAGCGGCAAGCCGCAAGCACCCAACTTGTCCGTCTTCGACAACTACATCCAGGAGCCGGCCTACTTGAGCGGCATGATTGCCGGCGGCATGAGCAAGAGCGGCAAGATCGGCTTGGTCGGCGGCTTCCCCATCCCGGAGGTGAACCGCTTGATGAACGCCTTCATGAGCGGCGCGAAAGAGACCAACCCCAAGGCGGAATTCACCGTCAGCTTCATCAACAGCTGGTTCGATCCACCGAAGGCCAAGGAAGCCGCCTTTGCGATGGTGGACAAGGGGGCCGATGTTTTGTATGCCGAGCGCTTCGGCGTTGCAGACGCCGCCAAGGAGCGCCGCGTGCTGGCCATCGGCAATGTGATCAACACGCAAGCGCAGTACCCGGACACCGTGGTCGCCTCGGCGCTGTGGCATATGGAGCCCAGCATCGACTTGGCCATCAAGGCGGTCAAAGCCGGCGGCTTCAAGGCCGAGGATTACGGCGTCTATTCGACGATGAAGCACCAGGGCTCGGAGTTGGCCCCGCTGGGCACGTTCGAGAAAAAAGTTCCGGCCGCGTTGCTGGCCAAGGTGCGGGCGCGTGAAAAGGCGATTCTTGACGGCAGCTTCACCGTCAAGGTGGACGACGGCCAACCGAAATCCAGCGCGAAGTGAAGTTGACTCAGACGGCATTGCGGGTGCCGACCACGCTTGTCAACGCGCTGGAGATCAAGGGCATCAGCAAGCGCTTTGGCGCTTTGCGGGCCAATGACGACATCTCGCTGACGCTGGCGCAGGGCGAGGTGCTGGCGCTGCTGGGCGAGAACGGCGCGGGTAAAAGCACGCTGGTGTCTATCTTGTTCGGCCATTACCTGGCCGATGCGGGTGAGATTCTGGCTTTTGGCCGGCCGCTGCCGCCGGGTCAGCCCAAGGCGTCGCTGGCCGCCGGCATCGGCATGGTGCACCAGCACTTTCACTTGGCCGAGCGCTTGTCGGTGCTGGACAACGTGACGCTGGGGCTGGAGCCGCTGTGGGCTGTGTTCCAGCACCGCAGTGCGCAGCGGGCCCGCTTGGTGGCGACCGCCGAGCGCTTTGGCCTGCAAGTGGACCCGGACGCGTGCGTGGCCGACCTGTCCGTCGGCGAGCGGCAGCGGGTGGAAATTCTGAAAGCGCTGGTGCGCGGTGCCCGCATTCTGATTCTGGACGAGCCGACGGCGGTGCTGACGCCGCAGGAAAGCGCGGCTCTGTTTCTGTCGCTGAAGGCGCTGGTGGCACAGGGCTTGGCCATCATCTTCATCAGCCACAAGCTGGACGAGGTGCTGGCCGTGTCCGACCGGGTGGCGGTGCTGCGTGGTGGGCGCTTGGTGGCTGAGCTGGATGCTGCCGGGGCCTCCAAAGCCGACCTGGCCTTGGCGATGGTCGGGCGGGCGGTGCAGCCGGCCCAACGCCGTGTTGCGGCGGTGCCGGGCGCGGTGGTCTGCCAGTTGCGCGGCACCCGCGTGAGCAAGGGCAGCCGGGGTGCCAAGCCGAGCCTCGATCAGGTCGACCTGCAACTGCGCGCCGGTGAGGTGCTGGCGATTGCCGGGGTGGCCGGCAATGGCCAGCAGGCGTTGGCTGGCCTGTTGCATGGCCTGATCGGTCTGGACGGCGGCACGCTGCAAGTGCTGGGCCAAGCCCTGGCCCCGCTGCCGCGCGACTGGTTGGCGGCCGGTGTGGCCCGCATTCCGGAGGACAGGCATGCGGTGGGCCTGATCGGCGACCTGCCGCTGTGGGAGAACGCCGTGCTGGAGCACTACCGCAGCAAGACCTTTGCCCGCTTCGGCCTGCTGCGACGCCAGCGCGCTCGCGCCCATGCGCAAGACATCGTCGAGCGCTTTGATGTGCGTGGCCTGGAAGATCAGGGCCTGGCCACGCTGGCCCGCAGCCTGTCCGGCGGCAATATGCAAAAACTCATTCTGGGCCGGGCGCTGACCGGCGATCCACAGGCGCATCAAGCACCACGGTTGATCGTGGCCGATCAGCCGACCTGGGGCCTGGACGTCGGCGCGGTGGCTTATGTGCACCAGCAATTGCTGGACGCCTGCGCGGCCGGTGCGGCGCTGCTGCTGATTTCTGAAGACCTGGACGAAATCTTCGCGCTGGCCGACCACATCGCAGTGCTGCATCAAGGCCGTTTGAGCCCGGCCCGGCCGCGCGCCGACTGGACGCTGGCCAGTATCGGCCTGGCGATGGCCGGGTCGGCGGGGTCGGCCGGGTCTGCCGAGTCTGCGGAAAGCCCTGCTGCGGAGCCCCACCATGCGACTTGAAAAGCGCAGCACCCCGTCAAAAGCCTGGCGGCTGGGCGCGCCGCTGCTGGCGCTGGCCATCACCTTGCTGCTCGGCTCGGCGCTGGTGGCTTGGGCCGGTGCGCCGGTGGGGCAGGCGTACGCCCTGCTGCTGGAGGGCGGCTTTGGCTCGCGCTTCGCCTGGAGCGAGACGCTGACTCGCGCCACGCCCTTGATCCTGACCGGCCTGGCCGCCACCGTCGCCTTCAAGGCGCGGCTCTACAACATCGGTGCCGAGGGGCAGCTTTACCTCGGTGCGCTGGCCGCTGTGGCTGTGGGCGGCAGCGGCTTCGATCTGCCCGCCTGG
>JBIIVZ010000362.1:0-3438 GCA_044339175.1 Roseateles sp. | reverse complement strand
GTGCCGTAATCGACCTCGAAGGCATTGCGGGTGTCCAGCAGCGCCAGTGGCCGGCCGTTGTCGTCGTGGCCTTGGTCCAACCAGCGTGCCAGTGTGGCGGCGGGCAGCGCAGGCGCGCGGGGCAGTGCGTCCGGGCGGATGGCGGGCAGGTTCATGCGGATGATTTCTGGCTTGACCTTGACCAGCAACTTCTTGAACGGCCTGGCCTCGCTCCAGCTTTCCTTCGGGGCCAGGTCGGCGAAGCGAGCGTCGCTGCGCAGCTCGGCCACCCAGGCCCGCACGGCCTCGGCCGAGCCGGCCAGGAACAGGTTGATGCCTTCTTCGGCCAGCAGCACGGTGCCCAACAAACCCAGCGCCAGCGCGCGCTGCAGCAGCGTCTCGCGCAGCGCGTGGCAATCGGGCAGGCCGACGAATTTGTAGGATGAAATGTTGAGAATTTGAGCGTTTTGCATGACTGGGTGCGGATTGTAGGCAGGCCGGCCGCGCTACCGGTATTTTGGACGCGGGCCTGCTTCAATGTCGGTTCCAATCGCGGCATGGAACAAGCACAAAACATCGAACAACGCCTGACCGATCTGGAGATCAAGGCCAGCTTCACCGAAGACATGGTGGACCAGTTGAACCAGATCATCGTCAATCAGCAATTGCAGATCGATCTGCTGATCCGCGAGGTCGGCCACCTGCGCCAACAACCCAGCGAGGGCGGCAGCGCGCCTTTTCGAAGCCTGCGCGACGATTTGCCGCCGCATTATTGAATACAGGCCTTGCCTTTGGAGGTTGAGCAACCGTCACCACGCCAAGGAAACTCTCGGGCCAAGGGCTCGGGCACCGCTTGGCCGAGGGCATCGACGTCGTGCACTTCACAAACCGTAACAATCCATCCGGTCAACCTCGACCGCACGCTGGCGTTGAACAAAGACCGATAGCAAAACCCGTCGGCCTCTTAACGAAAGCTTCGCACATGACCACGCTGACACTTACCTTCAAAGGGCCCCCAAGTCAGGCCCGCAAGGCGCTCGGAACACTTTTGCAGCGTTTTCGCTCGGCCTATTTTGTAGAGCGCAGCAGCAACGAATATGCAGTGACCGCCGACGAGGTCACTGCGGCAGAACTGGCAACTCAACCGCTGTGGTCAGCCCGTTTGGCGCAAGAACAGTTGCGGCAATGATTTCCCGAGCCTGACCGACCAGTTCAGTCAGCTACCAATCGCCGCTGCCGGGCTCGCCCTTGAACGGCCCCGCCAAGTCAGGTGTGATCCAGCCGCCATAAAAGCCGCCTGGTTGCGGCTCGGCAGTGGCTTCGCCCACTCTGCAGTCGAGATGGTGGGCGTAGAAGGCGACGCAGTCGGCCAACGGCTCGGCCCCCGACAACGGCTGAGGGTAGCTCCAAGCGACACGGTCCAAGCGGCGTGCGGCGTCGACCAGATCCCAATAGCGCGCCGGGCCCTTCCACTCGCAGAACGAACCCCCACCGGCTGGGTGCAGGAGCCCAGGCTGAATGTCGGCCAGAGGAATATAGAAGGTGGGCGGGTGTGCCGTTTCGCGCACTGCCCACGCGCGGACGGTCCGCGCCACCTCCAGCCCGCCCCATCGCACCACGATCTCGCGTGGTTCGCGCACGAGTTCCGGAGGGCGCGGGAAACTCCAAACGGACACCTGCCCAAGCGCCGGTGGGTTGGCGAATGGCGGATGGCCCTCCCCGCGCCAACGCCATTGCGCTCGGGCGGCTGCCAGCCTGTCTGTATTGCTGTTCGTCATCGCGGCAGAGCATACCCGGCCCAGCTGAATGGCAGTCCCAGGGGCAGCAGTTCAGAGTCAATGTGCGCGAGCGGTGCCTGTCGACAGCTTGCGAGCGCTCAGTGCGACAGACGATGGCGGCCCGTGACGAGCGCGCCGTCGCTCAATTTGTTGGCGCAGCATCACCTACCACCGAGTTGTCAGCCGACCAGTCGTGGGCGGCGGCTGTGCAGGCAGCACAGCCGCCGACTGCGGCACGAGCAATTTGCTTATTTATTTGCCCGGCCGGGTCGGCACCGCGGCGCTGCAGATTTCGATGTGGGCGGGGCTGTGGACAAACCAGCCGCCCCGGTTGCGGCGGGCTTCCAGCAGTTGTTGCCAGCTCTTGCTGTCGGTGCGCATCACTTGCAGGGCGGGGCGCTCGGCGGCGGGGATGTCAGCCAGCAGCCGGGTTCTGAGCAGGGCGGTGCGTTGTGCGGGCTGCTCATAAAACCCCATGTTCGGGCCGCCGCGCGGCAGGCTGGCCAACAGCTCCACGCCCTGAATGACGCGGCCGACGACGGTGATGTTGCGGTCCAGCCCGCGCGGCGCGTGGCCGATCACCGCGTACAGCTCGGCACCGGTGCTGCTGTCCGCCGCGTCGCTGCGGCCGGCCCCGACCATGCCGTAGCAGTGCGCCAGCCAGGCCTTGTTTTCTTTGGTGTTGGCGGCGACCGGGAAGCCGTCGACAAAGCCGCTGACCGGGGCCCAGCCGTCCACATCCGGCAGCCGGGTCAGCGCTGCGCCCAGACCTTTCAGCGGCACAGCAAACTCGGCCGGCAGCTTGGGCGCAGCGCGGCCGAGCGGTTTGGCCAGCGCGGCATCGTCGGCATTCGGGTCGCCCCATTGGGTGACGAAGTTGTCTTGCACCCGCACGATGGCCAGGCCGTCGTAAAAACCGCTGCGGGTCAGCGTGCGGATGTTGGCGGCATGGCGCGGCGCAAAGCGTGGGGCCAGTTCGATCAGAACCTGGCCTTGCGGCAACTCCATCAGCAGGGTGTTGTCGGGGTTGAGCGCTCGCCATTCCAGGTCAGTCGACTGGCTGATGATCTCGGCGCTGGTCCGGGGTTTGGCGGGTTTGGCCGCTTTTGCCGTGTTGGAAGCCCAGCTGCCAGTGCTGATCAGAGTCAGCAGGCTGGCGGCCAGCAAGAGGGGGGCGAATGGGCGCATGGTTGGATTCCTTAGCGCCGCAGCATATCTCTCCCCTTCTCGCTCCATCTCCCGCGGCCCCGGAGCGCGCCGGGTCGCTTGCCTACAATCCGTCGATGGCTTTTGTACATTTGCGCACCCACACCGAATTTTCCGTCGTTGACGGCACCTTGAGAATCGACGATCTGGTCGCTGCGGCGGCCAGTGACGGGCAAGTCGCCCTGGCGATTTCCGACCTGGCCAACCTGTTTGGCGGCATCAAGTTCTACAGCGCGGCCCGCAAGAAGGGCGTCAAGCCGATCCTGGGGGCCGACTGCTGGCTGACCCCCGAGGGCTCGGACAAGCAACCGTCCCGGCTGATGCTGCTGGTGCAGAACAAGCAGGGTTATCTGAACTTGTGCGAGTTGCTGTCGCGTGCCTGGATTCAAAACGTCCAGCGCAACCAGGCTTGCCTCAAGTGGGAATGGCTGCAAGAGCTGAACGAGGGGCTGATCTGCTTGTCCGGCGCGCAGTT
>JBIIVZ010000363.1:0-3438 GCA_044339175.1 Roseateles sp. | reverse complement strand
AAGCGTGCGGGCCAGCCTGCGCTTGATGGTCAAGCGCATCTTGCGCAAGTACAAATACCCACCGGACATGCAGGACGCAGCGGTGGAGCTGGTCTTGCAGCAGGCTCAGGCGCTGGGGGAAAGCTGGGCGAGGTACTGAACGGAGTTCAAATCCCGCATCAATCCAGATTCAAATATCCCAGTTTCGGGTGCTTCCCGTTCCCCGGTTTGTGTTGCGCTGCAATGCGTTAACGTGACCCGTTCGGACACAAAAAAGCCCCTAAGTCGTTGATTCGATTAGGGGCTTGATTGCTTGTGAATCGTTGCGATTCACTGATTTGGAGCAGGTGGTAGAGGGAATCCAATAAACCGCTGCAACCCGCATATAGCCTAGGGTGTCGGTGAAAATGTCGATTTTTACCTCTTCATTTGCCCCCACTAACGGACGCGCTACCCCCCTTTTCGAGCCGTTGCCCTGCCGTTCGGGGTATCTCCGCTTGATCGTCTGCCAGGCCGTACCGCTTGCGGCCAGCATCAGCCTGTTACCGCGTAACAGCGGGTTGCGCTCGCGTCGCCGGTTTTCCGCTGTTATTTAAACCGTGGTGAGCGTCAGACCCTTACCGCGACCTTACCCCTCTTGCGCCTGACCCTTGCCCAATCCTTGCCCCTCGCCGCGACCTCGCCGTTCAAAACCTTATGGCGACCTTGTAGTTATCGCCGTCGACCCTTGCCGTGACCTTGACGTTCAAAACCTTAGTGCGACCTTAGTGTTCAGACCCTAGCTGCAACCTCGCTGTGCCAACCCTTGCTGAAACATTGCTGTCAGCGGCTCCGGCCCTTTGCATATCCTTTGCATCATCAGAACGAACAGAAGCCGCACCAGTTGCCCGATGCGGCCACTACCCCTCACTAATTTACTGAGCGGTCATCCGTCCAGCTTGTGCCGCACCACTCGCGCAGACCATCGCGCACCGATAGCCACAGGACGGCCAGGAAGGCCATGCCAAGCGGCGAGGGTCACCGCCAGTACATCAAGCGCCTGTGCCTGCACCTGGGCTTGCTCGTCGGCTTTGGTGGCCTTGCGTCCCGGTGCGGTCATGGCTTCGGGCCAGTCTTGAACAGGCCCATCACCTGATCTTCGTTTCGGTGTTTTCCCGGCGAGTAGGTCAGCGCCTCCAGCAGTTCGCGGCTATGGTCTTTGATGACTTCCCGCTGCGCCTTGGTCACAGGGCTATTCAGTTCGACCACGATCACGCCATCTCGCAGGGTGACGCTGTGCCCCTCGGCCTTGAGCCATTGCAGCATTGCCGCGCCGGTTGTCATTGCACCCCCTTGTAGCCAGGGCATCGCTGCAACATCGCCGCCAAGTCTGAGCCAACTTCTTGCCCGACTCCCGCCGATCTGAAATTGCCGCAGGTCTTGCGCCGTGGGTTGAAGTGCTGGCACAGGTGGCAAGTTACTTGGCCGGATTGCTCGCGGTCGACCTTCAGCAGTTTGTCGGCCAATTGATCGGCCTCGGTGTCATCCATGCCGCGCCGGGTGAACAGCATCAAGCGCGCCTGCATCGTGTCTAGCTCGGTGTCGTTCGCGTGCTGGGTGTTCGGCCAGTATGGGGATTGGGTCGGCTCAGGCTTCGCACCGGCCAGCAGCGCCAGCAGTGCCGGCTTGAACTCCCGGATGGCTTGGCGCATCTCGTCGGTGAGCCGGTCGCGCGGCGTGACGGTCAGCAGGTCGCCGGCTACGCTCAGTTGCAAACCAGAATCGCGCAGGTGTCGGAGTAGGTCGGGCGCTCCCATCAAAACACCTCCGTCTCAGGTTCAAGGGTGCCAACAGTGCCAAGGTTTTCTGACGTTGGAATCCTTGGCATCCTTGGCATCCTTGGCCCGCTTGCGTCCTCGGCATCCTCCACCAGACCCCATAGCCAGCCGGTCGATTCTTTGCGCGACTCAACCTTCAAGTGAGCCTTGGCCCGTTTGATCGTGCGCTCGCTGTGTCCAGCTTGGCGGGCTTCACCGAGTAGGTACTTTGCAGACTTCGGCCCGTTCGCCAGTTCACTCCGCAGGAAAGCGCAGGCGTCATCAAATGCGCCAACCTCGCCGCTATCCCCTTGATCGTGGTCAGGCTCGGCCAGCAGCTCACGCGCAGAGCCAGCCACCGAGCCGCCCCATGCGATATAGCTCGCTTGAATGCCGGGTAGCGGTTCGGCTTGGTCAATGTGATATTCGAACCCGCCTTCATCCGGGCCAATGTTCGATTTGCTTCGCGCCAGCACGCGCCGGTTCTCGTTGTCGTCGGTTGGGCTTTTCGCGGCCACCAGCACGACACGCGCCACCGCCGTGAATGCAATCGAGCCGATAACACGCGATGCCGGATCAGACCCAGCGCCGCCCTTGCTGAAATGAGTGATGCCAAGAACCACAGCGCCCAATGCCGCGCCAAGTTCAACCAGCGGCTGCATAGCCCGCCTGACTTCGGTGTTCTTGTGACTGTCACCTAGCACGACGGACACAACAGGATCGAGCACCAGCATTCGCACATTGCCGATGCGCTCGGCCTGGGCCAATATCTGCGGCATGTCCTTGGCAGGATCGAACGGCTGCACCTCGCCGCCTAAGCGGTTGCCGGTCACGAAGAACACCCGGCCAATGTCTGCGCCCATCGCCATCAAGCGGGGGATCAGCGTATCGGCTGGGTCATCTTCGCCAGTCCACATCAGCACATTGCCAACAGGGCAGCGAGTGCCATCGGGCCAGCGGCCTGCGCCTGTCACGGTCGCCATGAAAGCCAGGGCGATAGTGGTTTTGCCTTGGCCCGGTGCGCCGGCCAGAATGTGCAGCTTGCCTTGCGCCAGCCAGTCGCGCCACAGCCAGGACACAGGCTCAGGCTTGAGTGACGATCCGCAAGTTAGAACAACGCCGTCAGGTTCTACTGCCAGCTTGAGTGCTGGGGTCTCTCGCTCGGTTGGCTCCGGCCTGAGGTCAGCGCTGGCGCTGGCGGCCTTGGCGAATGTTCCGCTGGGTTGGGTCGGTAGAGGACGCGGGCGCGGGGTGAATGGATCAATGGTCTGTTCAATCATGCGCGGGCCTCCACATAGAGCGATGTGATGCGGGCGCAGGCTTGAATTAAGCGGGCGCGGTCTTGGTCGGTCAGCGTAGAGCCGCTGCCTAAGTTGGACGCTGCGACGGCTGTTAGCTCGGCCTCAAACGCCAGCAGCTCGAGCGCTTCATTGGCGGTCAACAATCCGCGCCGCCTCGGTGCCGGTACATGGTGGCCGGTCAGCTTTGGCGGGAAGAGGTCTTGTAGGCTCAAGCCCACCGATGCTGCTATAGCCTCTGCATCACACCCACCAGCAAAGCATTTCACTAGGAGCCTGCGCGGCAGACCGTTTTCAGCACTACGCAACGTCGCCGACTAGCGATTTTGAGTAAAGACGGCGGGCGTGGGCTGTGGATTGAGCAG
>JBIIVZ010000361.1:0-3446 GCA_044339175.1 Roseateles sp. | reverse complement strand
GCGTTGGTCGCGCCGCTGCCCGTCCTGGCCTGGCCGATCAGCCCCCCCACAAAGTTGCTGCTGGAACTGACGTTGCCGCTGGCGCTGCTGTTGCTGGTGGACGCACCGTACTGCGCACGGCCGATCAAGCCACCCGCATAGTCACCGGTGGCGGTGACGTTGCCGCTGGCGCTGCTGTTGCTGGCACCGGCACCGTTCTGCGCATCGCCGATCAAGCCGCCCACATAGCTGCGGCCGCTGACCGCGCCGCTGGCACGGCCCGAGGACACCGCCAGGCCGCCGGTGGCGGCACCGGTGTAGCCGCCGACATAGTCGACGCCGGTGACGCTGCCGCTGGCGCTGTTGCCACTGCCGCTGCCGCTTTCCTGTTTGCCGGTCAGGCCGCCGACGTAGTTGGCTGTCGACACCACCGCGCCGCTGGCGCTGCTGCTGTAGATGTTGCTGCCGTTGTTGGACCGCCCGACCAGCCCGGCGACATAGTCGGCACCGCCATGGACCGCGCCGGTGGCGCTGCTGTCGAGGACGGTGCTGCCATTGGTGAGCAGCCCGAGCAGGCCGCCGGCCAGACCGCCGCTGGCGGTGACTGCACCGGAGGCGATGGCGCCGGTTAGGTTGGCTCCACCGCTCAGCACACCCACCAGGCCACCGACCTGGCTGGCGCCCGACACCGCACCACTGGCCACCAGCCCGGTGCCGTTCGAGCCGCTATTTTGCAGGTCGCCCACGAGGCCGCCCACGCTGCTGCCGCTGGCGCTGACGGCGCCGGTGGCTGTCAGGTCGCTGACCTTGGCACCGATGCGCACAACGCCGCCGATGCCGCCCACGCCATTGGCCCCCTGGACCACCACCGAACTGCTGAGCTGCTTGAGCGTGGCCGCCAGCGCTTCGCCGACCACCGAGCCAACGTTGTCGGCACCGGTGATGCTGCCGCCAGACAGCGTCAACTGGCTGATCTGGCTGGTGATGCCGTTGCCGTTGATCTGGCCAAACAAGCCGACGTAGTTCGTCGTCGGCCGGTTGATGGTCAGCCCCGAGATGCTGTGGCTCTGGCCGTTCAACATGCCGGTGAAAGGCGTCACGTTGTTGCCCACCGGCGCAAAGCCGGCTGTGCCCCACACGCCGCTGCCGGCTGTGGCACTGGCGTCGACGCTGCCCATCAGCGTGTAGCTGCCGTTCAGTTTCAGCGCCATCAGCTGCAGACCCACGGCATCTGCGATGCCCGTGCCCCAGGTGGCAGCCAACATTGGCCGCGTGGTGCTGGCCACCGCGCTGCCGGCATTGCCCACCAGGCTGCCGTCGTTGTTGACCATCACCCACAAGTTGGCGCTGCTGCTGCCGGCGTCGCTGCTGCTGTTGGTGAAGCTGAAACCGCTGTAGTTGTTGGCGGTGAAGGCGTCTGCTGTGGCCAGGATGGTGCTGGTGTCACTGGCACCATTGGTGGCGCTGCCCACGCCGGCTGTGGCCGTGCTGCTGTAAAAGCCGCTGGTGATGCTGGTGGCTGCGCCGTCCAGCAGGCCCACCAAGCCGCCGGCCGCGCCGGCGCTGGCGGTGACCGCGCCGCTGGCATAGGCGCGGGTGATGCTGGCTGTGCCGTCGAGCCTGCCCACCAGCCCACCAACCTCGTCGGCACCGCTGACGGCGCCAATGGCGAAGTTGTCGGTGAGGGATGCGTTGTTGGCGTGGCCCACCAGGCCGCCCACCCGCAGTCCGCCCGACACCGCGCCGCTGGCGTAGCTATCGGCCACGGTAGCGTTGTCTTTGACCCAGCCCACCAGTCCGCCAATGAAGTTGCCGGGGCTGCTGACCGCGCCGGTGGCATGGCTGCCGACCACGCTGCTGTTTTGAAGCTGTCCCACCAGCCCGCCAAAGACTTCGCTGCCGCCGTTAGAGCCAGTGACGTTGCCGCTGGCCCAGCTGCCGCTGATGCCGGCGCCCCTGGCATATCCCACCAGTCCGCCGTTGCGCGTGCCGCTGGCGTTGACGGCGCCGGTGGCGTAGCTGTTGCTGACGTCGGCTGTGCCGGTGCCAGACTCGATGTTGCCGATCAGCCCGCCCACGTTGTCACGGCCGCTGACGCTGCCGCTGGCGTGGCTGTTGCTCACGCCACTGCCCACGCCGGCATACAGCTCGCCCAGCAGGCCGCCGACCGTGCTCATGCGGGCACTGACTGCGCCGCTGGCATTGCTGTCGCTGACGGCGGTTAAGGCCGCCCTGCCCACCAGCCCGCCGGCGTAATACTCGTCGGAGTACACCGTGCCCGAGGCGCGGCTGTTGCTGATCACGCTGTAGTCGGCCTTGCCAACCAGACCGCCGACCATGACGTTGCTGCCGCTCACCGCCGCGCTGGCGCTGCTGCCGGTGACGGTGGCGGTATCCATGGAACCCACCAGCCCTCCGGTGTACATCTCGCCATTGACAGTGCCACCGGTCACCGTGACGCCGCTGACCATGCCGCCCCCGCCCATCGAGCCCACTGCGGTGCCGACGCTGCGGGAGCCCTTGATGCTGCTGGAGGCCAGCGTGAAGTCGCGCAGCGTGGCAGCGCCGGTCGTCGCAAACAGCCCGATGTTGTTGCTGTAGCGGTTGATCGTCAGCCCGCTGATCGTGTGGCCCAGCCCGGCGAATGTGCCGGAGAAGGAGCCCACCGGCGCGAAGCCGGCGCCAACGCCCCAACCGGCGGTGCCGCTGGCGTCGATGTTGCCGCCCAGCGCGTAGTTGGCGCTCGGGTTACCGGCCATGCCTTGCAGGTCGGTGCCGCTGCTGCTGCCTTCGGCGCCCAGGCTGGTGATGACGGTGTAGGTTTTCAGCACGCCGTCACTGCCCAACAACGTAGAGAAACTTTGGCCTGCAGGCAGCGTGACGGCCGCGTTGACGTTGTAGTTGCTGGTGTTACCGGCCGCCACCGCGCCCTGGCCGTACTGCAGCACCAGGCCGGCCGTGCCGGTGCCGGTGAGGGCGGCGTTCAGGTTGATGCTGGCGGACGCGCGCAGGTTCAGAATGTTGGCGCTCCAGGCCACCGCGTCGTTGATGTTGATGTTGCCGGCCGTGCCACTGCCGCCGCTGCTGCTCTCGATCAGGAAATCGCCACCGGCCAGCGCGCTGGCTACCGCTGCGCCGGTCATGTCGCCGCCGCTGGCAGCCACGGTGAAGTCGGTCGGGTCGATCAGCCATTGGCCGGCCCGGCCCTGCGCGGCCAGGGTGGTGACGCGGGCGCTGTCGGCCACGTGGACCTTGGCGGCCGAGGTCTCGATGAAGCCGCCATTGCCACCACCCGCGCCGTCGGGTGCCGAGGCGTCGAGACGGCCGTCAACTTGGGTGATGCCGGCCACCATGCCGCCCAGCAGCACGATGCGGCCCTCGCGCTGGTCCACCGTGCGGGCTTGCACCACGCCGGTGTTGTTGACCACGCTGGCCAGCAGCGCGTTGCGGGCACCGGCGCTCATCAG
>JBIIVZ010000358.1:0-3458 GCA_044339175.1 Roseateles sp. | reverse complement strand
TAGCGCCACGACGGCCCGCGCGCCAGCACCGGCACGCCGGCCAGATGGCGGCGCAGGTCAGCCGCCAGCGCATCCACGGTGGCGTAGCGCTGGCCGGCTTCCTTGGCCAGAGCCTTCAGCACGATGGTGTCGATATCGCCGCGCAGCATTTTTTGTTGCGCCTTGTCGGCTGCCCACTGCGACGGCGGCGGCGGCTGGAATTCAAGAATGGCCTGCTCCAGCGCCGGCCGGTGCGCGGCTGCCGCTGCGGCATAGGGGCTGGTGCCGCTGAGCAGCCGGTAGGCCAGCACGCCCAGCGCATACACGTCGGAGGCCACACCCGGCTCCTCGCCGCGCACCTGCTCGGGCGAGGCGTACTCGGGCGTCATCGGGCGCTGGCCGAACTGGGTCAATGGGGCTTGCGCAGGCTGATCCGGCCCGGCGCCATCCAGCAACCGGGCGATGCCGAAGTCCAGCAGCCGCACCTGACCATCGGCCTGCACCAGCACATTGGCAGGCTTGATGTCACGGTGGATGACCAGGCGGCCGTGGGCGTACTGGAGCGCGTCGGCCACCTGCAGCAGCAGGCCGATGCGCTGGGCCACGTCGGCCTGGTGCGCGCCACACCAGCCCAGCAGCTCCTGCCCGTCCACCCACTCCATCGCCAGCCAGGGCAGGCCCTCGGGCGTGACCCCGGCGTCGAACAGCCGTGCGATGCCGGGGTGGCTCAACCGTGCCAGCACATCGCGCTCACGGCGGAAGCGTTCGGCCAGATGTGGCGCCGGACTGTGCGGTAATTTGAGCGCCACCTCGCGCTGGAACTCGCTTGCAGCCGGCCGCGCCAGCCAAACGCTGGCCATGCCGCCCCGGCCCAGCTCGCGGATCAAGCGCCAGGGGCCGAGGATCTGCTCAGGCTGCCAGTCGCCCCCTGCCTCAGCGGACAGGTCCGGCAGGCTGGCCGCCTGTTGCATGAACCCGGCCGACGCGGCGGCCGCGTCCGAGCGCAGCAACTGCTCCAGCGCCGCCCGCCAAGCGCGCTGGGCCGGCGGCAGGCCATCGAGAAAGCCGAGCCGCGCGGCCTGGGGCAGGGTCAGCAGTTCGTCCAGCAGCGGCGCGATGTCGGCCCAGTGCGCTAGCAGGTCGTGGTTGTTCATGGGGCGAGCAGGGTGTACAGCAGGGCGCGTGCCTTCTGCCAATCGCGCTGCACGGTGCGCCGTGCCACACCCAGCATCTCGGCGCATTCGGTTTCTTCCAGGCCGGCAAAGTAGCGCAGCTCGACCAACCGCGCCAATTGCGGGTCACTGCATTCCAGCGCGCTCAGCGCTTCATGGACGGCCAGATATTCGTCGTCGCGCTGCGCCAGCGTGGGCAGGGCGTCCAGGTCGAGGTGGGTGGCTCCGCCGCCGCGCTGCGCGGCCTGCCGGGCGCGGGCGTAATCGACCACGATGGAGCGCATGGCGGTGGCCGCATAAGCCATGAAATGCGGCTTGCCCATCGCCGCCCAGTCCGCGCGGCGCGACAGCCGGAACCAGCTCTCGTGCATCAGCGCGGTGGTGTCCAGCAACGTCAGCGGCCCGCTGCGGCGGATGCGCTGGCGAGCCAATTGCTTAAGTTCACGGTACAGGTCTGGGCCCAGAGCGGGGGCAAGGTTCGCTGAGTCGTCCAAGGGCGGGCTGCTTTTGAAAAGTCGCACATGATGCCTCAGGATCAAGCGCAACGGCAGCAGCCCAGGCCGTTCGTGGCGTCAGTGTTCCGTCAAGCCTCAGGTGGGGGATGGGCACGCAGGCTTCGGTATGCCAGGCTGATCGCTGACCTAAGCGCCGATTCGATGGCGCACCGCCAAATCGCCATAAAGTCACGAAGCCCCGAACACACCCCGCATTCGGGGGTTTCATTTTGAGGTCGGCCAGGCGTTAAATTGCGTGAGCGGGGCAGAGGTCTACAGCCGGTTTCAGGCAGCCGATGTGTGGAAACAGGCCCAGGCCACGCCTCATGCGAGCGCTTGACCCGGCCTCCCCCGCGCCAATTTCCTGCCTGCAGGCCTTTGCGTCATTCCAGCGAGAATCGTTGGATGCTTTCTCGCCATCAAGACCCCATCGCCGCCATCGCCACCGCTCCCGGACGCGGAGCGGTCGGCATCCTCCGGGTCTCCTCCCGCCAAGACCTGAGCCCGCTGATCGCCGCCCTCTGCGCCCGCCCGCTGCAGCCGCGCCAGGCCACTTATCTGCCGTTTCTTGACGCCGCCGGTGAGGCGATCGACCAGGGCTTGGCCCTGCTGTTCCCGGCCCCTCATTCCTACACCGGCGAGCATGTGCTGGAGCTGCAAGCGCATGGCGGGCCGGTGGTGTTGCAACTGTTACTGGCGCGCTGCCTGGAGGCCGGCGCGGGGCTGGCGATCCGCTTGGCCGAACCGGGCGAATTCACGCAACGTGCGTTTTTGAACGGCAAGCTCGATCTGGCCCAGGCCGAAGCCGTCAGCGACCTGATCGACGCCAGCACCGAGGCGGCCGCCCGCAGCGCCAGCCGCGCGCTGGCCGGTGCGCTGTCCAGCGAAGTGGGCGTGCTGCGCGACGCGCTGATCAAGCTGCGCATGTTGGTCGAAGCGACGTTGGATTTCCCCGAGGAAGAGATCGACTTCCTAGAGCAAGCCGATGCGCTGGGTCAGCTGGCCCGCTTGCAAGCCCGCTTGGTCGCCGTGCTGCAGCGCACGCGCCAGGGCGCCATCCTGCGCGAGGGCATCAAGGTCGTGCTGGCCGGCCAGCCCAATGTGGGCAAAAGCTCACTGCTGAACGCGCTGGCCGGGGCCGAACTGGCCATCGTCACCGCCGTGCCGGGCACCACGCGCGACAAGGTCAGCCAGACGATACAGATCGAGGGCGTGCCGCTGCACATCAGCGACACCGCCGGCCTGCGCGACACCGACGACGAAGTCGAGCGCATCGGCGTGGCCCGCAGCTGGGACGCAATTGCCGATGCCGACGTGCTGCTCTTCATGCACGACCTGACCCGCCTGGGCCAGCCCGACTACGAGGCCGGTGACCGGGTCATCCAAGCCCGCTTGGCCGCCATTCCGCCCGAACGCATCTTGCAGATTTACAACAAGGCCGATGCAGCTGCGGAAGTTGATGGCCTGCCTGTCGGCGCATTGATGCTGTCCGCCAAATCCGGCCAAGGCCTGGCCGAGTTGCGCCAGCGCCTGCTGCAACAAGTCGGCTGGCAAGCCACACCCGAAGGCCTGTTCATCGCCCGCGAGCGCCATGTCCAGGCGCTCAACCGCACTAACGAGCACCTGACCCTGGCCCTCGCCGTCGCCACCCAAACCCCCCCCGCCCTCGACCTCCTCGCCGAAGAGCTCCGCCTCTCCCACGACGCCCTCGGCGAAATCACCGGCACCTTCAGCGCCGACGACCTGCTGGGGGAGATATTTAGCAAGTTTTGTATAGGAAAATAATGGTCTGGGGTCAGACCGGCGCAGCCGC
>JBIIVZ010000359.1:0-3458 GCA_044339175.1 Roseateles sp. | reverse complement strand
GCGGCCACGCCGACGCTGACGCTGACCGGCAAGGAATGACTGTTCCAGCAAAAATTCAGCGCTTCGATGCGTTCCCTGATCCGCTCGGCCACATCCACCGCGCCCAGCGGGTCGGTGTGCGGCAGGAACAGGATGAACACCTCGTCGTCGAAGCGGGCCAGCACATCGGCTTGGCGCAGCGTCTCGCTGCTGGCCTGGGCAATGCGGCGCAGCAGCAGGTCACCGCAGCGCTGGCCAAAACCGTCGTTGACGCGTTTGAAGTGGTCGACGTCGAACACCAACATCGCGCAGGCCATGTCGTAACGCTGGGCGGCAGCCCATTCCCGCTCGACCAGATTGAGGAAATGGCGGCGGTTGAAGAGACCCGTCATCGGATCGAGCGTGGCGAAGCGGGTCAGGCGCTGTTGCGATTGCTCCAAGTGAACAATCAAGCGCAAGAACAAGCCGCCCAGCCCGCCCGTGATGGCCAGCGCGCAGACGCTGGCACAGACTGCCGCCACCCGTCGGTCGCCATGACCGAGCAAAGAGATCATCAACTGCGAGATGGCCAACGCGAGCAGCCAGACCGCCGCGCACAGCAGCAGCAAGGATCGCTGCACACCCAGTTTTTGCACCCACCGGTTCAGCACGGGCAGCCAGTCGGGGGGCTTCATATCTTCAATCATTCGTGGCAATGGACGGTTAGGGACTGATTGCAGCATAGCCCGCGCTTTGTGCACCACCCGTTTCCAAGCGGCAACGCTCACTTCGACAACATTGAGATGCGCTTGCTGAAAATCAAACGAGGCAGGCCAGCTCAGCCAGAAACTGAGGTGCCCCAAAAATAACGCTCGCGCACCCCAGCGCTCGACTCGGAGAAAAGCCATGTCAACCAGCATCTGGCTGAACAATCTAGCCCTCGCCGTGGACCGTATTTTGCAGTCCGTTCCCGGCGATATCGTGATGGCCATTCCGCTGGGCGTGGGCAAGCCCAACCCGCTGGTGAATGCGCTTTACCAGCGCATGCGCGACAACCCGAGCCGCCGGCTGGATCTGTTCACTGCCCTGTCGCTGCAAAAACCGCAGGGTAAGTCGGCGCTGGAGCAGCATTTTCTGGAGCCGCTGGTCGCGCGGGTCTTCGAGGATTACCCCGATTTCGACTACGTCAAAGACCTGCAGGCCGGGCGCTTGCCGGCCCATATCCGCATCCATGAGTTCTTCATGAAGACCGGCGACTACATCGGCAACGACAGCGCGCAACAGGCCTTCGTCTGCACCAACTACAGCTTTGCCGTGCGCGACATGATGTTGCAGGGCGTCAACGTGATCGCCCAGGCGGTCGCTCTGAAAACCGGGCCAGCGGGGCGGCAACTGTCACTGTCCAGCAACCCGGACCTGACCTTTGATCTGGTCGAGCGGATGCGCGCAGCGGGCCGGCCGCTGCTGGCCGTGGCTATGGTCAATACGCAGATGCCCTTCATGCCGGGTTCAGCGGTCGCGCCGGACGATCTGTTCGACTTCGTGCTCGACGCGCCAGGCTGCTCGCATGCGGTGTTTGCGCCGCCCAATGCCGCCATCGGTTGGGCCGACTACGCCATCGGCCTGCATGCCGCCAGCCTGGTGCAGGACGGCGGCACGCTGCAAATCGGCATCGGCTCGCTCGGCGACGCGATTGCGCAGGCGCTGATCGTGCGCGACCGTTCAAGCACAGATTTCAGCAAGATCATGGCCGGCCTGTGCCCGCAGGGCTTGGCCGGGCGCGAACTTGGCCCGTTCAAGCAAGGTCTGTACGGTTGCTCGGAAATGTTCGTCAACGGTTTCATGCGCTTGATCGACGCCGGGGTGATACGCCGTCAGGTCTTTGCCGACCTGGATTTGCAGCAACTGGCGCTGGCCGGGCAGTTGGCAGCAGTGCCGGACGGCGCGGTGCTGCAAGCGCTGTTGCAGCGCGGCCGCATCGCCTCGCCGCTGCGGGCGGCCGACGTGGCTTATTTGCAAAAGCACGGCATCCTGAACGAGGCGGTGCGGCTTGACGGCGAGCAACTCTGGTTGGGGCAGACGCCCTACCGCAATGACTTGCTTGACAGCACGGCGGCGGCATCCATTGCGCGTGACCTGCTCGGCGCGGCGTGGCTTGGCGCGGTGGTGATGCACGGCGGATTTTTCGTCGGCCCGCGCGATTTTTACCAGCGCCTGCGGGAGCTGTCCGAGCCTGAGATGGCGCGCATCGACATGACCCGCATCGCCTACATCAACGAGCTGTACGACGACGCACAAGGCAGCGAGGCGCTGAAACGGGCACAGCGCGCCAAGGCCTGCTTCATGAACACGACGATGAAGGTCACGCTGCTGGGCGCGGCCTCGTCCGACGGCTTGGCCAGCGGACAAATGGTGTCCGGTGTGGGCGGGCAATACAACTTTGTCGTGATGGGCCATGCGCTGCCCGATGCGCGCTCGGTGATGATGTTGCGGGCCACCCACGACAACCACGACGGCTTGCTCAGCAACATCGTCTGGAACTATGCCAACTGCACGATTCCACGCCATTTGCGCGATGTCGTCATCACCGAATATGGCGTGGCCGAGTTGCGCGGCTGTACCGACGCCGAATGCATCAAGCGCTTGCTGCTGATCGCGGATTCACGCTTTCAGGACGGCCTGATGAAAGAGGCCAAAGCGCATGGCAAGCTCGAAGCGGGCTACAAGTTGCCGGACTATGCCCGCCACAACACGGTGGACATGCTGCGCGAGCAGCTGCGGCCGTGGCGCAACAGCGGCGTGCTGCCCGACTTCCCGTTTGGCACCGACTTGAACGATGACGAGTTGCAGATCGTGCGTGCGTTGAAGAAGCTCAAGCATGCAGGCCACCATCCGGCCGAACTGGTCCCGATGATTCTGAAGAGTTTGGGTGCCGAAAAAGCAGTGCCGCCGGACTATTTGGAACGGCTGGGGCTGGCCGAGGCGCACAGCTTCAAGGACCTGTTTGTGCGGCGCTTGTTCGCTGTGAATTTGTAGCAGCGGTTCACTGACTACAAGGTACACGGTAACTGGGGGCGGCCGAACCTATAGCCCTGAAAGGCATCACAGCCCACGCTGGACAAAAAGCTGTGTTGCGCGGCCGTCTCCACGCCTTCGGCAATCACCTTCAGCCCCAAGCTGTGGCCCAGCGCCACGATGGTGCGCGCAATCACCGCGTCGTTGGCGTCGCTCATGATGTCGCGCACAAACGACTGGTCGATTTTCAGTTGATCCAGCGGCAGTCGTTTCAGGTGCGACAGCGAGGAATAGCCGGTGCCGAAGTCGTCGAGTGAAAAGCCCACCCCGTGCGCTTTGAGCGCGCGCATCTTGCCGATCACATCCTCCACGTCGCCGACCAGCATGCTTTCGGTCAGCTCCAGCTTGAGCAAATGCGGGTTGGCCCCGGTCTTGCGCAGGGCGCAGGCCACGCTGGCGACAAAGTCGGGCTGCGCGAATTGATG
>JBIIVZ010000357.1:0-3476 GCA_044339175.1 Roseateles sp. | reverse complement strand
AAGGCCGCCGCGAGGCAGTCAGGCTGAGCCGGCTTCGGTGACGAGGCCAGCAGCGCGAGGGGGGGATTTTGCCCGCATCCGGTGTTTCATGCACGGCAGGGCTTTCAAGCCGCCCTTCGCGCGGTCAGGCCAAGCTGAAGCCTTGGCGCGGGCCTTCGCGTCCGATCCGGTCGAGTCCCGCCACCACCACGCCGTCCACGCCCAGCGCCGGCACTCGCAGCTGACTGCCGACCAAGTGCAGCGCCCAGCGCTCACCGTAGCGCAGCCACACCGCGTGGCGCTGTGGTGCCGCCAGCAGCAGGTGCAGCTGCCCATCGGCTTGCGCGCTGATTTGCAGCTCCAGCGCCAGCGCCGGGCTGTCTTCCAGCCAGGGGCTGGCGGGCACCAGTGCGGCCTCGGCATAGGGCCCGGCCTTCAACGCATCGGCCAGGCCGCGTCGGTTCTGGCTCAGCGCCACCATGCTGAAGTGGGCGTGGCCGCTGCTGGGCGTGCGCTGCCGGTCCCCGTTGCGTTGGTCACGGCGTTCGCGGCGCTCTCGCACCAGGGCGATCTGATCCAGCAGCTCGGCCACCGGCCAGCTTTCGGTCTTGCTGTTGGTGCCACTGTTCAGCGCCAGCACACGGCTGGTGAACAGGCCCGGCCACAGGTGGCGCCCGAGCGGGTTCTGCGCCTGCCAATAGTCCAGCAGCGTGCCGAAGGCCTGCGGCTTTTGGGCGATGGGCCAGTAAAGCTGCGGCACAAAATAGTCCAGCCAACCCTCGATCAGCCAGCGCTCGGCGTCGGCATAGAGCTTGTCGTACTGGCTGAAGCCGGCAATGCCAGGCGGCCGCCAGCCCGGTTTGCCCAGGCCGAAAGGGCTGACGCCAAAGCGCACCCAGGGCTTGGTGGCACGCACCGTTTGATGAATCCGCTGCACCAGTTGATCGACGTTCTGACGCCGCCAGTCGGCCCGCGCCAGCACACCGCCTGCTTTCGCCCCGGCACCCAGCAAATAGCGCTGCCACGACGGCTCGTCCGGGAAGTCCAGCTCCTGCCGGCTGCTCGGGTCGTTGACCGGATAGGGGTAGAAATAGTCATCGATGTGCAGGCCGTCCAGCTCGTAGCGCTGCAACAGGTCCTGGCAGACCGCCAGCGTGTGGGCGGCGGCAGCCGGCTCGCCGGGGTCTATCCATTGCTGATCACCGTAGCTCTTGACCCAGGTCGGCTGGGTCTGGCTCAGATGGTTGGCGGCGGGGGCCGAGGCGGCTTGGCTCTGGCGCGCCCGGAACGGGTTGAGCCAGGCATGCAACTCCAGCCCGCGTTGGTGCGCTTCGGCGATCCACAGCGCCAGCGGGTCGTAACCGGGCGACTGCCCCTGCGTGCCGCTCAGGTATTCGCTCCAGGGCTCCAGCGCCGATTCGTACAAGGCGTCGGCGCTGGTGCGCACCTGCAAGATGATGGCGTTCAGCTTCAAATCGACCGCGACATCGAGCAGTTGGCGGATCTCGGCTTGTTGCTCGGCCGCGCTCAGGCCCTTGCGGCTGGGCCAGTCGATGTTGGCCACGGTGGCCACCCAAGCGGCGCGGAATTCGCGCGGCGCGGTCGGTGCCAGCGCCGCCAGTTCGGGCGCGGCCAGCCAGCGCGGGCCACGCTGCAGCAGCCGGGCGCAGCCGGTGCCCAGCGTGACCGGCAGGGCCGCCGTCAAGGCAGTGCCCGCGAGCAGCCAATGACGACGCTTCAAGCCGGTCTTATTCATCGGTGTCGAGCTTTTTGCCAAAGTCGGCCGGAATCTTCAGCTGCGCGGCCATCAGAAACGACGGCAGTGTGGCGATCAGCACCCAGCCGAAGAACCCCACATAGCCCAGCTGCGCTTGCAGCCAGCCGCTCCACATGCCCGGCAACATCATGCCCAGCGCCATGAAGCCGGTGCAGATCGCGTAATGCGCGGTTTTGTGCGGCCCGTCGGCGACCAGAATCATGTACATCAGGTAGGCGGTAAAGCCCAGGCCGTAGCCGAATTGCTCCACCGCCAGCGCCGCGCTGATCAGGCCCAAGTTGGCGGGCAGGGCCATGGCCAGCGCCAGAAAAGCGATATTGGGCACATGCATGGCCAGCACCAGCGGCCACAGCGCGCGCTTCAGGCCGACGCGCGAAATGATCCAGCCGCCGGCCAAGCCGCCCAGCGTCAGGGCGGTCAGGCCGACGGTGCCGTAGGCAATGCCGACCTGTTTGGTCGACAGCCCCAGGCCGCCCACATCCGCCGCGTCAAGCAAAAACGGCGAGGCCAGCTTCAACAACTGCGCCTCGGGGAAGCGGTACAGCAGCAAAAAGCCCAGGATCACCGCGATGCCGGGCTTGCGGAAAAACTCGGCAAACACCTGGAAGAACTCGCGCAGCAGCGCATGCGTGCCGACGCTGCTCTGGCCCAAACGATCGGCGACGGGCCGCGGCAGTATCAACTGGTGATACAGCGCCATCAGCACAAACAGGCCGGCCAGCACAAAGAACACGATCGACCAGGCCGTCGTCATGCTGCCGGTGCGCTCTTGCAGCTCGCCGGCCAAATAGACCAAGCCGCCCTGGCCGCCGATGTTGGCGAGCCGATAAAAGGTCGAGCGCACGCCGACAAAAGCGGCCTGGCTGCGCTGCGGCAGCGCCAGCATGTAGAAACCATCGGCCGCGATGTCGTGCGATGCCGAGGCAAAAGCCATCAGCCAGAACACCGCCAGCGACATCTGGAGCACCCGCGGGCCGGGTATCGTCAGCGCCACCAGGGCCAGCGAGGCACCGATCAAAAACTGCAGCGCCACGATCCAGACCCGCTTGCGGCTGAACAGCTCGATCAGCGGCGACCACAGCGGCTTGATCACCCAGGGCAAGTAGAGCCAGCTGGTGTAGAGCGCGATGTCGGTGTTGCTCAGCCCCAGGTTCTTGTACATGATGACCGACAGCGTCATCACCACCACATACGGCAGGCCCTGGCCGAAGTAGAGCGTGGGAATCCAGTGCCAAGGGTTGCTGCTGCGGTTTTTAGCGCTGCTGCTGTTGCTGCTGTTGCTACTGCTGCTGTCGCGGTGACGCTGGCGAGAATCTGTTGCTTCGGTCATGCGCGGGCTGGTGATGAAAGGGCAGGAGGGTGGCCGAGCTTAGCAGCCCATTCCAACCCACCCTGAGCCGCCTCAATCGGCGCTCAAGGCCTGCCTGACGCTGCCCTGCGCGGCCTCCAGCGCCGCGCGGGCTTCTGCCACCGGGATGTTGCGGCGCAGCGCCACCAGCGCCACTTTGACGTGGAAGTCGCAGGCCTGCAGCGTGGCGGTGGCGCGGGCCTCGTCGGTGTTGGCGGCCTTCATCGTCAGCGCCACGGCGCGGCGCAGCAACTTGGCATTGGTCGGCTTCAGGTCGACCATCAAATTGCCGTAGACCTTGTGCAGCTTGACCATCAAAGCGCTGGAAAAGGTATTCAGCGCCATCTTCTGCGCGCTGCCGGCCTTCAACCG
>JBIIVZ010000356.1:0-3484 GCA_044339175.1 Roseateles sp. | reverse complement strand
CCGTGGCACCGGTCTTGGCAGTAAAAGCGCTTTGGTCGGCGTTCCAACTACCAAGCTCGATGGTGAGGGAGCCCTGGCCCATGGTGCTGGCGCTGGTCGCTTGCGCGAGACTGGCGACCGATTGGGACGTGGCCAGCTTGCTGACGCTGATGCCGATCACGCCGGCCGCTGCGCCATTGCTGGCGCTGACGCTGACGCTGGTGCTGTCTGATGAACTGGCCGTGGTGCCGCCATAAGTGCTGGCGGTGGTCAGCTTGGCGGCGGCGTCGCGCATGGCAGCGACGGCGCTTTGCACCTGCCCGTAGGACGACAACTTGGTTTGCAGGGTGGAGGCTTGCGTCTGCAACTGCCGGATCGGTGTCCGCTCGATCGACATCAGTTGGGTGACGATGCTGTTGACGTCGAGTCCGCTGCCGATACCGGCTGAGCTGAGGGTTGCCATGACGAGCCGCCTTTCCTATGAATTCATTGATAGCTTCCTATCGGCACAAACAAGCCCAGGCTTGAGCCCCAATCAAGGGAGTCAAGCCGGGTCAGGATGCGTTTGCTCTTTCAGCCCTTCAGCAAGGCCAGCACCTGCTGCGGCAAGGAGTTGGCTTGGGCCACCATCGCATTACCGGCCTGTTGCAGAATTTGCGCCCGGCTCAGATTGGAGGTTTCCGTCGCGAAGTCGGCATCCATGATGCGACTTTTGGCGGCGGACTGGTTTTCTACCGACACCTGCAAGTTGCCGATCACCGATTCAAAGCGGTTTTGTACCGCGCCATACATGGCGCGTTCGCTGTTGACCTTGTTGATGGCACCGTCGATGTTGTCGATGACGATCTTGAGCGCTGCCGTATCCGTCGTGCTGTCTATTTTGCCGCCGGCAGTGGCCGGATCGATGCCCACGACGGCTGTCATGCTGCCATCCGCCGTCATGTCGGCCGTGGTTACCGAAATGATGTCGTTGCCTGTCGTGTTGGCACCGATCTGGAAGTCCCGGGTGCCCGCGCTGGCGCCGATGATGGTGCTGCTGTTGAAGGTGGTTCCGGCCAAGACGCGTTTGATTTCAGACGAAAGCTGCTGAAATTCTGCGTCCAGCGAATCTTTGTCGCTGCTGCTGTTGGTCCCGTTGCGCGATTGCACGGTCAGCTCGCGCATGCGCTGCAAGGAATCGCTGACCTTGCCCAACGCGCCTTCAGCGGTTTGCGCCATCGAAATGCCGTCGTTGGCGTTACGAATGGCCACATTCATGCCGCGAACCTGCGAGTTCATCCGCTCGGCGATCGCCAGGCCGGCGGCGTCGTCCTTGGCTGAATTGACCCGCAGGCCTGAAGACAAGCGCTGCATTGAAGTGGCCAGCGACATCTGCGATGAGCTGACGTTGCGCTGCGCGTTCAGGGATACCAGATTGGTGTTGATTGACTGTGACATGTGCACTCCTCAAGAATCAATGACTCCCGGCAATGCGCCGGCCGAGCGGAACAACAGCCATTGGCGAATGCCCAGGGCACTCGACCGACCAGCTGGTCCGCGTATTCACCGGTTGCTGTCATTCGCAGCGTGCAAAGCTGCTGCAAAAAACTTGCGTCCGGGCTGCAAGCTCTGTGGGGGAACCTGTTGCCATCATTGTTGCCAACCCGGCGGTGGTTTGAATCGATGAAATGACGCGTGAAAATGCACCTGTTTTCAGCCATTGAGCGAAAAACAAAAAACCTCGCTCGGTCTGCACCGGGTGAGGTTTTCAAAGGGCAGCTGCTGCCCGGGTATGTGCCCGAGCATGTGCCCGGGCTGTTCAGGGCCGTGAATTAACGCAACAGCGCCAGCACCTGGTTGGGCAACTGGTTGGCCTGGGCCACCATTGCATTACCCGCTTGCTGCAGGATCTGCGAGCGGCTCAGGTTGGACGTTTCCGTCGCAAAGTCCGCGTCGGTGATGCGGCTCTTGGCGGCCGACTGGTTTTCTACTGACACCTGCAAGTTGCCGATCACCGAGTCAAAGCGGTTTTGCGTGGCACCGTACATGGCGCGTTCGCTGTTGACCTTGTTGATGGCACCGTCGATGTTGTCGATGACGATCTTGAGTGCTGCGGTATCTGCCGTGCTGTCTATTTTGCCGCCGGCGGTGGCGGCGTCGACGCCTACGACGGCCGTCATGCTGGCATCTGCTGTCATGTCGCTGGTCGTCACCGTGATCACATCGTTGGTCGTGGTGTTGGCACCGATCTGGAAGTCTTTGGCACCAGCGCTGGCACCGATGATGGTCGTGCCGTTGAAGGTGGTGCCGCCCATCACGCGCTTGATTTCCTTGGCCAACTGCTGGAATTCAGCGTCGAGCGAGTCTTTATCCGAGGTGGAGTTGGCGCCATTGCGCGATTGCACGGTCAGCTCGCGCATACGTTGCAGCGAGTCGCCGACCTTGCCCAATGCGCCTTCAGCCGTTTGTGCCATCGAGATGCCGTCGTTGGCATTGCGAATCGCCACATTCATGCCGCGCACTTGGGAGCTCATGCGCTCCGAAATGGCCAGGCCGGCTGCGTCGTCCTTGGCGCTGTTGATGCGCAGGCCGGAGGACAAGCGCTGCATCGAGGTGGCCAGCGAGGCTTGGTTGCCGGAAACGTTGCGTTGTGCGTTGAGGGACACGACGTTGGTGTTGATGGACATGCTCATTTTAAATTCTCCAATAACGGTTGAATGACAACCGGCACCCTTGCCGACATTGTCTTGACAGAACGGTTGTGGGCGGCTCTGTCAACGCTTCTGCCCAAACCACCTCGCAAAAAATTGTGAGGCTTGCTATGCCCGATGCTATTCAGACCGCAACTGTCCCGCATGACTACTGGTCATGTCGTGAGCGTCTGGCTGATTCCGGACCCCGGTTTTGATTGCTCATCCCCGTTGAATTTGTTATCGGACCGGCCTCGCTTGGACTTAAGCCACTGTTGAAATTATTTTCAATTGAAGGCGTGAATTGGCTTGCTTGTTCCGCGCACCTTCAGGCTTTTGCTGCCGACAAGATTTTTAGAATCATTGGTATCACGTTGATGCGGACCCGCTTGCCGCATCACTCCAACTCCTCAACAGCCAATAGCCATGCAAATCAAGTCGAGTCAAGCCAAGCTCCGCGCCAAGCCCAGAATGGCGGCGACTGCAGCGGGCCAGCAATGCTGGCGTGAAGGGCTGCAGCTGAGTCGCGATGGCGATTGGCCAGGGGCCGAACGGGCATTCCGGGCCGCCCTCCAATATTGCCCTGACGACACGGTTTATCTGCTCAACCTCGCGCGCGCTGAATTGAAGTGCGACGGGGCCGACCTGGGCCTGCGCACGCTGCAGACCTTGCTGGCACTGGAGCCCGCCAACGGACTGGCGCGCACCATGGCGGTGGATTTGCTCAATCAGCAGCACCGTTATGCCGAGGCCGCGACTTGCATGCGGCAACAGCCAGCAGAAGTGCCTCACACGGCCGAGTATTTTCAGAACCTGGGTGAGGCCTTGTTCAATGG
>JBIIVZ010000355.1:0-3486 GCA_044339175.1 Roseateles sp. | reverse complement strand
TGTCCACAGGAGTTTGCCCATCAGCCAGTCAGGCCTCTGGCGGTACCCAGCGCTCGCGGAGAAACGGCGTGCTCGCGGGAGCAGCGCGGCGGCGCGCTTCTTTATCGAGGCGAGCGCAGATGCTCGTTCAGCAAGGGCATTGGGTGTGTCCTGCAGCGAAGTCAAGCAGGAGTCGCAGCCGGGTGGCGCGAGTCACGGTGCGATCACTTCCCGCTCCGTCAGCACCATGGTCAGCGGCTGGTCGTGGGGCTCGGGCGCGAAATGGGTTTCGCTCAGGCTCCAGGCCAGGCCGATGCTGATGACACCCGGGTGTGCGGCCAGCCAGCGGTCGAAATAGCCGCCGCCGTAACCGAGGCGATAGCCCTCACGGGTAAAACCGACGCAGGGCACCAGCACCACATCGGGCACCACCACCGCACCGCTGCTGCTGGCAATGCCGCATTCGTCCAGCAGCGTCGGTGCCGCGCCGTCCCAGCGGCGGTAGTCCATCCGGCGCGGTGCCAGGTAGGCGAACGGCAGCGCCCATTGAATGGGCCTGTTCTCGGGCATGTCGTCATCGCTATCGTCATCACTGTCCGCATCGCTGTCGTCACCCCTGCCCGCGTCGATTTCGTCGAAAATTGCGGAGTCTTGTTGCTCGGCTTCTCGGGCCTTGTGCACCCGCAACTGTGCGGCTGCGTTAAATTCACCCTCAAGCGGCCAGAAAAGGCCCAAACACTGCGGCTCGATTTGCGCCAGCACGGCGTGCAAATGTTGACCCAGAGCGGCCGCAGCCGCATGGGCGGCGGGCGTGTTGACCCAAGCGGCCCGCGAGGCCAGCAACTGCGCCCGCAAAGCCAGGCGTTCATGGGGCAATTGGAAAGTTGACGCAGTAGCAGTAGCAGCAGCAGCAGCAGCAGCAGAAGCAGGATCGGACAAGGTGGCCACCCATGAGAAAGAAGATAGTTTTGCCAGTATATGAAGCAGCAGCAGTAAGCCAGCCTGGCCAGATCAACAGGCTCGCGCGCCTCGGCCGCAGCGGCCTGGTGGCCCTGACCTTGGCGCTGGGCCTCACGGCGACCCAGCCCTGCCGCGCTCAGTTCACGCCGCCGGTCGACGCGGCCCTGGTCAACGAAGCCAGCGACGCACTGCGCCTGAAAGACCGCAAACGCCTGGCCGCCGCCAACGCCACCGCCCAAGCACAGCGCTACCCGCTGGCACCCTGGATCGACTACTGGGACTTGGGCCTGCGCTTGGGCGAGGTCAACCAGAGCGAGGTGAATGCTTTTTACGCCCGCTGGCCGGGCAGCTATGTCGAGGACAGGCTGCGCAACGACTGGCTGCTGGAGCTGGGTCGGCGGCGCGACTGGAAGAACTTTGCTGTCGACTACCCGCGCTTTCAAATGCGCGACGACCGCGATGTGGCCTGTTACGGCCTGCTGACCGAACATCTGGCCGGGCGCAATGTGCGCGAGGCAGCCCGCAGCGCTTGGCTGGCACAGCGTGACGGCGGTGACGGCTGCCAATTGCTGGCCAGCACGCTGTTCGAGGCCAAGCAACTGAGCACGGCCGATGTCTGGCTGAAGATCCGCCTGTCGCTCGAGGCGGCCAGGCCGCGCGCTGTCAAGCAGGCTGGGGCGCTGCTGGGCAAGCCGGTCGAGCTGAGCTTGGCTGAACTGCAGGACAACGCCGGGCGCTACCTCGGCCGCAAGGCCAAGGGCGGTGCACGCACCCACACCGAACTGGCCACTCTGGCGCTGATGCGGGTGGCGGCCAGCGACCCGGCGCAGGCGGCCGATTTGCTGAGCAGCCGCTGGGAGCGCGAGTTGCCCAATGATCTGGCCGCCTGGACGTGGGCGCAGGTCGGCCGGCAAGCGGCGTTCAAGCTGCAACCCGAAGCGAACGACTATTTCGAGCGCGCGCTGAAGCTGCACGGCAAGGCCGCGCAAAGCCCCGAATGGAGCGACGAGACGCTGGCCTGGGCCGCCCGCGCCGCCTTGCGCAGCGCCCGCTGGCCGCAAATGCAGCGCGCGCTGGACTTGATGAGCAGCGCCGAGCAGCGCGATGCGTCTTGGCAGTATTGGCGCGCTCGCGGCCTGCTGGCGACGGCGGCGGCCGGGCCGGCCGGTGAAGTGCAGCGCAGCGAGGCGCGTGGCTTGCTGCAGAACTTGGCGTCGCCGCTGACCTTTTACGGCCATCTGGCCGCCGAAGAACTGGGCCAGAGCCCGCCGTTGCCCGGCCCGCCCACCGCCCTGACCAGCGCCGAGCGCACGCAAGCGCAATCGCATGCGGGTTTGAACAGCGCCTTGCTGCTGCTGTCGGCCGGGCTGCGCAGCGAAGGTGTGCGGGAATGGAACTTCAGCCTGCGCGGCATGGGTGACCGCGAACTGCGTGCCGCCGCACAAGAAGCCTGCGAGCGCGAAATCTGGGACCGCTGCATCAACTCCAGCGACCGCACCCGCACCGAGATCGACCTGAGCCAGCGCTTCCCGATGCCTTATCGCAAGGAGCTGATGGCCAAGACACGCGAGATCGGCGTCGACCCGGCCTATGTCTACGGCCTGATCCGCCAGGAATCGCGCTTTGTGATGGACGCCCGCTCGCATGTGGGGGCCTCCGGTCTGATGCAAGTGATGCCGGCGACGGCGCGCTGGACGGCCAAGAAGATCGGCCTCGACTTCCGCCCCGAATACATGACCGACCGCGAGTTCAACATCAAGATCGGCACCAGCTACCTGAAGCTGGTGTTGGACGACTTTGGCGGCTCGATGGCGATGGCTGCGGCAGCCTACAACGCTGGCCCGGGCCGGCCCCGGCGCTGGCGCGAAGGGCCGGCGCTGGAAGCGGCCATCTGGGCCGAGAACATCCCGTTCAATGAAACCCGCGACTACGTCAAAAAGGTGCTGACCAACGCCACCATCTACGCGCAACTGCTGGGCACGGACAACATCCACAATGCCGGCAGCAGCAGCCTGCGCAACCGGCTGGGCCAGCAAATCGGCCCGCGCGAAGCCTTGTCACTCAACATACCGGTCGACCAATGACACTCAATCCTTCCATTTTGATCCTGGGCGGCAGCGGCTTTATCGGCCGCTCGCTGTGCGAACAGTTGGTGCAGCGCTTTGGCGGCAGCGCCCGCATCACCGTGCCAACCCGGCGGCTGCACAACGCGCAAGGCGTTCAGGGCCTGCCCGGGCTGACCGTCTTGCAAGCCGACGTACATCAGCCGCAGCAATTGCAAGCGTTGCTGCCCGGCCATGATGTCGTGATCAACCTGATCGCCATCCTGCAGGGCGACGAGGCGCAGTTCGAGCGTGCCCATGTGCAGTTGCCGCGCCAGTTGGCTGCCGCGTGCCAGGCCAGCGGCGTCAAGCGGCTGATCCATGTCAGCGCGCTAGGTGCGGCGGCGGATGCGCCGTCCCGCTACTTGCGCTCGAAAGCGGCCGGCGAGGCGGTGCTGAAGCAAGCGGATCTGGCCTTGACGCTGCTGCGGCCCTCGGTCGTGTT
>JBIIVZ010000354.1:0-3491 GCA_044339175.1 Roseateles sp. | reverse complement strand
CCGCGCTCGGTGCTGCTGCTGCCGCGGTCATGCCCGGTTTCAAGCTCTTCGCTGCGGCCTGCTGAGCGGCAGTCGGACGACCTTGCCGACTCAGGCCGGGCTCGCCGTCCAAGTCTGCGCTGGCCAGCAAGGGCAGCTCATCCAGCAAACGCACCACCTCATCGAGCTTGATCGTGAGCGTGGACACATCCACCACACTGATCGCCTTGACACGGTCAAGATCGCGCGCCACGGCTCGGCGCACACCCTCCATGCGCGGCTGCTTGTAGCGCAGCAAGCGCTCGTCGGCTTGGCGCAGCGTGGCAACCAAGGGCTCGGCACTGCCGGTGATGCTGGATTGCTGCAGCGCGACGCGTATCGAAGCCTCGATATCGACGATAACGTTCTCGTCTCGCGAGCGCGACATCGACTGCATCAACTCTTCAAGTTGCGCGCGCTGCAAGGCGACTTCGACCAGCTTGGCATCCAACAAAGCCACTTTCGCGGCAGTGTCGCGGGTCAACTCCTGCGCTTGAGTCGCGATGGCCCGCGCTTCGCTGGCATTGGCTTGCACGGTATCCTGGCGCCGCACCAGCTCTTGCTCCAAGGCCTGCTGGCGGCTCAAACTCTGCCATGCCATGCCGATACCCACCAGGGAAGTCAGCGCCAGCACAGCGGCACCGACCGGCAACCAAACTGGCGAGCGAGCTGGCAAAGGACCCGCCGCAGTGGCGGCTGCGCCAACCGTTCGGGCTTGATCAGCATTCGGGCTTGGCGTTGGACTGGCGTTGAAGCCAGGGGCAGCAGCGGCTTGAGCGGCTGCCTCGTCGGGGGAATTTGGGGTGTCTCTCACAATGAAAATGATTGTAGGTGGCTGCCTTGCATCGTATTGAGGGCTTGCGCCACGGCCGCCGCGTCGGGTCGCGTCAAAACCACAAGCCCCAGCCCCAGCAAGCTCGCCCGCTCGGCAATACGCGCATGCGTGGCGATGCAGCGTGCCTTTGACCAGTCCCGCCCTGCCGGTGCCAGCTGTTGCAAGTAGCCAATCGCCTCGGCGCTGCTGAAGAGCCAGACATGCCGACCGGGTTCGGCCAGCACAGCGTCGAGCAGGGCCTGATCTGCCGCATCAAGCGTTGGGCAGCGGCGCTGGTAAACGCTGTAGAAGCGCAACTCCGCGCCGCGCTCGCGCAGACGGTCAGCCAGCCACTCGCGGCCGCCATCGCCACGCAACATCACAACGCGCTGACCGGCCCAAGCACGAGGGCTCAACTGAGGCCACAAATGCTCGGAATCCAAGCTGGCCGAGTCCGCCGGCGGCTGCACGATTTGGGTAGCCGGCACGCCGGCTGCCAACAGCGCCAGCGCGCTACCGGGCCCCACACAGGCCGCCAATGTCTGCGCCGGCCAGCTTTGTCCCGCGGGGCGACGAGCAAAGAACTGCTGCACTGCGTTCGGGCTGACAAACATGGCCAAGCCGGCACCCGGTAAGTCCTGCCAAGCCAAGTCTGCCGCCTGACCGTCGGCCGCCACGATCTCGATCAAGGGCAGGCTGATCGCCGCCACGCCCACCTTCGCCAAACGCTGCAACCAGTCACCGGCCTGCTGGCGCGGCCGTGTCAACACCAAAGTCACCGGTGCCATCAGCAGCTCCTGCCGACCCAGCTCAGGGCCGTTGCCACTCAAAGCTGCGGCAGATAGTCGGCCGCACCCAGGTCGCGCAGCGCCTGCGCCGCTTGCTGCCCTAGCGCCAGCGCTTGCGCGTCACTGGTCACGGCGGCTGTCAGCTGCGCCTTCAGCAGCGGACGCGCGGGCTCTTCGGCATGACCCAGCGCCACCGCCAAGTGCAGTTGCTCGCCAACCCACTGGGCATGGGCCGCCAGCGGCATGCTGCAACTGCCGCCCAAGTTGCGCGACACCGCCCGCTCGGCCTGCGTGGCCAGCCAGGTCGGCCGGTGGGTCAGCGGGGTGAGTGCGGCTTTCAGCGCCAGCGCGCTGCTGCGCACTTCCAAGCCCAAAGCGCCTTGGCCGGCACAGGGGATCATCTCGGTCACGCTGAAACAGTCACGGATACGTGCGCCCAAGCCTAGGCGCTTCAGGCCGGCCGCCGCCAACACGATGGCGTCATAGCCACCTTCATCGAGCTTGCGCAACCGCGTATCCAGGTTGCCGCGCAAGGGCTCGACGCGCAGATCGGGCCGCAGCGCCTTCAATTGAGCCAAGCGGCGCAGGCTGGATGTGCCCACCAGCGCGCCGGCAGGCAGCTCGGCCAAGCTGGCGAAATGCGGGGATACCAGCGCGTCGCGCGGGTCCTCCCGCTCCAGGATGGACACCAACTCAAAGCCCTCCGGCAGCTCCATCGGCACATCCTTTAACGAATGCACAGCCAAATGGGCTCGGCCCTCTTCCAGCGCGGTTTCCAATTCCTTGACAAACAAGCCTTTGCCGCCCACTTTGGACAGCGTGCGGTCCAGAATTTGGTCGCCGCGGGTGGTCATGCCGAGCAAATCGACGCGCAGACCGAGCTGCTCCAACAGAGTTTTGACATGCTCGGCTTGCCACAGAGCCAGCCGACTTTCGCGCGTTGCAATGGTGATGATTTCATTCATGCGCGAATGCTAGCAGGCGCAGTTGCGCCCCCATTCGGCCTCGAAGTGGCAGCCGACAGCGCAGCAAGATCGGAGTTTGGTCGTAGAAGAAACAGTTAAACTTAAAATCGCGTAACTTGGTTACATCCCTACTCAACTCTTTTGCCCACGCCAACCCCCCATGATCGCAAAGCCTGCACTGCCAGCCCGAAGCGCCGCCGCCAAGTCGAAGCCTGCTGCCCGAAACTCGGTGGCTGTCAGCACTAAGCAACTGGCAAGTGAAAAAAACCAGCCGCTGATGGACGACATCCGACTGCTCGGGCGGATTCTGGGGGAGGTGATCCGCGAGCAGGAGGGTCGCGAAATCTACGAACTGGTCGAGCGGATTCGCCAGTTGTCAGTCGCTTTTCGGCACAAACACGACGCACAAGCGGGCAAGAGCTTCGACAAGTTGCTGAAGGGCCTCAGCGGCGAACAAGCCGTCAGCGTGATTCGCGCCTTCAGTTATTTCTCGCACCTGGCCAATATTGCCGAAGACCGCCACCACGTGCGGCGCCGCGAAGTGCATGAGCGGACCGGCAGCTTGCAGGCCGGTTCGCTGGCTTTCGCACTGGAGCGCCTGCATCTGGCCGGTGTGCGGCCGGCCGAAATCGCCAAAACCTTGCAGCACGGCTTTATTTCACCGGTGCTGACTGCGCACCCCACCGAGGTGCAGCGCAAAAGCATTTTGGATGCCGAGCGCGCCGTGGCGCAGTTGGTGGAGCTGCGCGATGGCCTGCACAGCGAGCGCGACCGGCGCGACAACGAGACTTTGATCCGCGCCCGCGTCACCCAACTCTGGCAAACGCGCATGTTGCGCTACAGCAAGCTGACGGTGGCCGACGAGATCGAGAACGCACTGTCCTACTACCAAGCGACGTTTCTGCG
>JBIIVZ010000353.1:0-3502 GCA_044339175.1 Roseateles sp. | reverse complement strand
GAACGGCGAACGGCGAACAGCTTGGCGGAGCGTTAGCGCATGAATATCGGTGCATACGAATAGAATGAGCGACGCTCACAGCCCACTTCATCATGGAAACTCGCAGCAACGAAGATCAAGTGTTCGACTCGGTCGCTGAACTCTTCACCCTGTTGTCCACCCCGATCCGGCTGAAGATCATCAGCGCGGTCTGCCACGGCGAAAAGAACGTGTCCGAGTTGCTCGGCACCATCGCCACAACGCAGCCGAATATGTCGCAGCACCTGTCCACGCTGTATCGCAGTGGCGTGCTGGCCAAGCGTCGCGAAGGCACGCAAATCTACTACCGGCTGCAAAACGAGCGCGTTTCGGCGTTGTGCCGCGCGGTCTGCACCCAAGTGGCGATTGATCTTGACCCCGACGCGAAGCTGGACGCCGGTGAGCGGTTGATGCCCTTCACAGCACGCTGAACCGGGGCTGGTTCAGCAACTCAATCGTATGCAGATGTATCAGTGGTGCACGGAAGCCGGATGGTTCGCGTTAAGGTGACGCAACCAGGAGGTTCTGACATGAAACGATTGATCTGTGCCACCTTGATGGGCTTGGGGTTTTTTGGATGGAGTGCAGCGCAAGCGGGCGATGTAGGTATCTCGGTCAGCCTCGGCCAACCCGGCTTTTACGGCCGTATCGACATCGGCAATATCGGTCAGCCGCAGCTGATTTATGCCGAGCCACGCATCATCGGCCGCATGCCGGACCGGCCATCGCCGATCTACTTGCGCGTGCCGCCCGGCCATGAGCGCAATTGGGGAGCGCACTGCCGGCGCTACGGTGCTTGCGGACAGCCGGTTTATTTCGTCCGCGACGACTGGTATCGCAACAGCTATGTGCCGCAGTACCGCTGGCACGATGGCTGGCGCGAGAACCGCCAAGAGTATCGTCAAGAGCGACGTGAAGATTGGCGCGCCGACCGGCGGGATGACCGACGTGACGAACGACGGGAAGACCGTCGCGACGACAAGCGTGACGACCGGCGCGGCGGCCATGACCGGGGTGATCACGGCCGCCGCGATTGATCATTGATCTGCAGCAGAAGGCTGCAGCGCGCGTTCCAGCATCGCGTGCAGCAGCACATTGCAGCCGGCGGTCAGGTCGTCCGGCTTGGCGTCTTCGATCTCGTTGTGACTGATACCGTCCTTGCAGGGGATGAAGATCATCCCGGTCGGTGCCAGCCGCGCCATGTAGACGGCGTCATGTCCGGCACCTGAAACGACCGGCATGTGGGAGTAGCCGAGCGCCTCGGCCGCCCTCGCGACTGCGGCAACGCAGTCGGCGTGAAACGGTTGGGCCGGGTAGTGCGACACCACCTCGATGTGAATCGGCAGGCCGGTTTCGGCATTCAAGCGGTCGGCGCAAGCGCGGATGTCCGCGTCCATCGCATCGACCAGCACATCGGAGCTGTTGCGCAGGTCGATGCTGAACTTGACCCGGCCAGGAATCACATTGCGGCTGTTCGGATGCACTTGCACCATGCCGACCGTGCCGCGTCCGTGCGGCGCATGGCGCAGTGCCACGGCGACCACGTCCTGCATCAATTGGCTGGCCACTTGCAGCGCGTCCCGGCGCAGCGCCATCGGTGTCGGCCCGGCATGCGCCTCCATGCCGGTGACGGTGCAGTCATACCACTTGATGCCCAGCACGCCGGTCACCACGCCAATCGTCTGCTCGTTGTCTTCCAGTACCGGGCCTTGTTCGATGTGGGTTTCGAAATAGCTGCCAATCGGGTGCTCGCCCGGCTCTTCCGGGCCGACATAGCCGATGCGCTCCAACTCGTCTTTGACGCTCTTGCCCTCGGTGTCGGTCGCTGCGTAGGCGGTTTCCAGCGTGAAGGCTTTGGCAAACACGCCGGAGCCCATCATCACCGGCACAAAGCGCGAGCCTTCTTCGTTGGTCCAGAAAGCGACTTCGATCGGCGCTTCGGTCTCGATGCCGTGATCGTTCAGCGTGCGCACCACCTCCAACCCCGCCAGCACGCCGTAGTTGCCGTCGAACTTGCCGCCGGTCGGTTGGGTGTCGATGTGGCTGCCGGTCATCACCGGCGGCAGGGCCGGGTTGCGGCCCTCGCGGCGCATGAAGGCGTTGCCTATCTTGTCGACGGTGACCGTCATGCCGGCTTGCTTGGCCCAGCCGATCACCAAGTCGCGACCCTGGCGGTCCAGTTCGGTCAGCGCCAAGCGGCAGACGCCGCCCTTGGGTGTGGCCCCGATTTGTGCCAGTTCCATCAAGGCGGCCCAAAGGCGGTCGCCGTTGATGCGCAGGTCGGCAGTGGAAGTTGTTGTGCTTGTGCTTGTGCTCATGGAGTTCCTCAGCGAATGACGGGCATGCTGGCCCTGGCCAGGTCCAGCGTTCTGGCCTGGGCGGCTTTGAAGTTGGAGCCGAAGGCCGGTCGCTTCAGGTAGCGGCCTGCGCCGCGTTCGGCACGCAGCTCACCCTGGGCAAAAACAAGGCGGCCCTGGCTGATCGTGTGGCTGGGCAGGCCGCGCACTTGGCGACCCTCGAAGATGTTGTAGTCGCCTTTCGAGTGCTGGGTCTTGACCGAGAAGGTCTTGCTGGCCTGCGGGTCCCACAGCAGCAGATCGGCATCGGCACCTTCCTGGACACAGCCTTTTTGTGGGTAGATGTTGAAGATCTTGGCGCAGTTGGCCGAGGTGATGGCGACGAACTCGCTCGGCGTCAGGCGGCCCGTGTTGACGCCGCCGTCCCAGATCACCGCCATGCGCTCCTCGACGCCGCCGCAACCATTGGGGATTTTGGTGAAGTCGTCCTGGCCACCCGCCTTTTGCGCGGCGCAGAAGGTGCAATGGTCGGTTGCGGTGGTGTGCAGTTGACCGGCCTGGAGGCCGCGCCAGAGCATTTCCTGGTGGCCTTTGGCGCGGAACGGCGGGCTCATCACATGGGCGGCGGCGGTTGCAAAGTCGGGGTGCCGGTAGACGCTGTCGTCGATCAACAAATGGCCGGCCAAGACCTCGCCATAAACGCGCTGGCCGCGGCCCCGCGCGCGTGCAATCGCCTCGGCCGTTTCCTGGCAGGACACATGGACGATGTAGATCGGCGTGCCCAGCACCTCGGCGATGGCGATGGCCCGGTTGGCCGCTTCGGCTTCCACCGCCGGTGGGCGCGACAGCGGGTGGCCTTCCGGCCCGGTGATGCCTTGCTTGCTGACTTCTTGCTGCAACAGGTGCACCAACTCGCCGTTTTCCGCATGCACAGTCGGCAAGGCACCAAGTTCGAGCGAGCGCTTGAAGCTGTTCACCAGCGTTTCGTCGTCGCACATGATGGCGTTCTTGTAGGCCATGAAGTGCTTGAAGCTGTTGATGCCTTCGTCTTTCACCAGCGTGCCCATGTCGGCATGCACGCTGTCGTCCCACCAAGTGACGGCGACGTGGAAGCTGTAGTCGGCGGCGGATTTCTCGGCCCAGCCGCGCCACGTTCGGTACGCCTCCATCAGCGACTGTTTGGGGTT
>JBIIVZ010000352.1:0-3503 GCA_044339175.1 Roseateles sp. | reverse complement strand
TGGCTTATGCCCCATACGCCGACATGATCTGGTGCGAGACCGGCAAGCCCGACCTGGCTTTTGCCAAGACTTTTGCCGACGCAATCCATGCCAAGTTCCCCGGCAAGCTGCTGGCCTACAACTGCTCGCCGTCGTTCAACTGGAAGAAGAACTTGGACGACGCGACGATCGCCAAGTTCCAGCGCGAACTCGGTGCCATGGGTTACAAGTTCCAGTTCATCACGCTGGCCGGCTTCCACAGCTTGAACCACTCGATGTTCGAGTTGGCTTACGGCTACGCCCGTAACAACATGACAGCTTTCGTCGAGTTGCAGGAAAAGGAATTCGCAGCGGCAGAGCGCGGTTTCACCGCTGTCAAGCATCAGCGGGAAGTCGGTACCGGTTACTTCGACGCCGTGACCACGACGATCGAGCGCGACGCTTCGACCGCAGCCCTGAAGGGCTCGACAGAAGACGAACAATTCTTTGACCAGAAGCATGGCTGAATTCAGCAGCCAGACCGCATATAAGCGGCCTGCGCAAAAGCGGTAGGGGAAACGTGCAACACCCAGCGCTGAATGTTTGATACCCGGACATCGACGCCGCCCGGCCGCCACAAGCGGTCGGGCTTTTTTATGGGTGTCAACCTCAGCAGGGCGGTCAGCGTCAGCCTTGCGTGTCGACCTGAGACAATTTCAGGCTGATATTCAGGTTCACTGTCATGGCCCGGAGGCCAAGCCCCCGGACCATGAAACAACGCAGACGGGTTGCCCCGCTTGGGGCAGCCCGAATGTGCGTTGTTCCACGTTAATTCCAGGAGACTTTTTGAGCAGCAACCTGTTGACCCCGCGCATGGCGGGTTTGTTGGAGCGCATCTATCGCGCCAACCGCCCGGCCTTTTGCAGCTTGACGCCCAAGGAAGCACGCATTGCCTATTTGATAGGAGCCGAAATTCTTGATCTACCGCGCGCGCCGTTGGCGCGAGTAGAGAACTTGCAAGTGCCGGGAGCCGAGGGCCCGTTGGCCGCCAGGCTTTATGCCAGCAGCCATGAGCGCTTACCGGTGCTGCTCTATTTGCACGGCGGCGGTTTCACTATCGGCAGCATCGACACCCATGACAGCCTGTGCCGGCAGTTGGCCCTGCGCAGCGGTGCCGCCGTGTTGTCGCTGAACTACCGCCTCGCTCCTGAACACCGTTTCCCCGGCGCTGTGGACGATTGCTGGGCGGTGACGGCGTGGTTGGCGAAGTCGGCCGACAGTTTGGGCTTGGACGGCAGCCGATTGGCGGTAGGGGGCGACAGCGCGGGTGGCACGCTAGCGGCTGTTTGCGCCATTCATGCGCGGGACATTGGCTTGCCGTTGGCCTTGCAACTGCTGATCACGCCAGGTGCGGCGGCCCATGCGGACACCGCGTCGCACAAATTGTTCGCCAACGGCTTTTTGCTGGATGCGGCGTCGATTGCCTGGTTTTTCGACCACTACATCGACTTTCACCACCGTCGCGATTGGCGCTTTGCCCCGCTAGAAGCCACCGATCACAGCGACTTGGCACCCGCTTGCGTGGTGTTGGCTGAATGCGATCCGCTGGTCGACGAAGGCTTGGCTTATGCCGACCTGCTGCGCGCTCAGGGCAGCCCGGTGCAGTTAGAGCTTTACCGAGGCGTCACCCATGATTTCATCAAGATGGGTCGCAGCATCCCGGAGGCGCTGAGCGCCCTAGAAGCCTGCGCACAGGCGCTGCGAGCCGCCTTCAAAATGAATTCAACCGCTTGACGCTAGCCATGAAACGACAGGATTTCCGCTTCACTGAAAGTCTGCGGGTGCGCTGGGCCGAGATCGACGCACAGCAGATCGTCTTCAACGCGCATTACCTGAGCTACTTCGATACCGCTGTCGGCGGCTATTGGCGGGCGCTGGCCTTGCCTTACACAGACACGATGGCAGCCTTGGGCGGCGATCTTTTTGTGCGCAAGGCCACGCTTGAATATCTGGGCTCAGCCCGCTACGACGAGCAACTGCAGATCGGTGTGCGCTGCGAACGCATCGGCAACAGTTCGCTGCAATTCATTTGCGCTGTCTTTCGCGGCGACGACCTGCTGGTGCACGGCGAGCTGATCTATGTCTTTGCCGACCCGCAGACGGCAACGTCCAAGACCTTGCCCGCCAGTTTGCGAGCGGTCCTGGAGCGCTTTGAGGCCGGCCAAGCCATCACCTCCGTGCGCGTCGGTTTTTGGGCCGAACTGGGTGCCGCAGCCAGTGCCATCCGGCAGGCTGTCTTTGTCGATGAGCAAAAAATTCCAGCCGGGATGGAGTGGGACGCTGCCGACACGAGCTGCCTGCATGCGGTGGCCTTCAATGCCTTCGGCATACCTTTGGCCACCGGCCGTTTGCTGGAACATGTGCCCGGCGTGGCCAAGATAGGCCGCATGGCCGTGCTGCGCAGCTTGCGCGGCAGCCACATCGGCCGCGGTCTGCTGGCGGCACTGCTGCAGCAAGCTCGCAGCGAGGGCTATCGCGAGGCGCTGTTGCACGCCCAATTGGCCGCCGTCGGCTTTTACTTGCGCGCCGGTTTTGTGCAGCGCGGTGAAGTCTTCAGCGAAGCCGGCATCAGCCACATAGAAATGACACGCAGCCTGTAATCAGGCGTGCTGACCCCCCGATCTGAGGGGGCAGGATCCGCCGTTTTCTGCTGATTGATGCATCGCAACAGAGTGCTCGGGCCATTCCTGACACTCGGTTTTAGCAGGAAGTGACCGAGCGCACCGCAGCTTGAAATGAGATGGCCAACGAGGCAAGAGTCGTTGCCGTGACGGTGTTACTCCCTTGCGAACTCGCAACTCACAAAGGAGAGACAGATGAAGCTGCAGCGACCGACAGCGCCCGCGTGGGCGCAGGTACTTGTTTTGAGCATAGCGCTGGCTTTGAGCTTGCCAAGCTTGGCGGCTCCGGCTTGGTTGGGTGTGCCCTCGGCCGCTAACGGTGCTCGGATTGTCGTCGTGGGTGGATCGCTGCAACCGTGGCAAGCGATCACCGTCCGGGTGACAGATCCAAGCGGGCAGCAGTCCACGCAATCGGCAACAGCTGATGCCAACGGTGCTCTGTCGCTCCAGATCGTCGCCGGCCCGACGGGGTTGCACAAAGTGACGGCCTACGATTTGAACGGCAAGGTGATCGGCCAGGGTGACTGCCTTGTCAGCCGCTGAATTACCTCGCCCGGTGCTGCACTTGAAAGCGCTCGCGCTGGGCTTGCTGCTGCTGATGTCAGCAAGCGGCTTGCAAGCTGCCGACGCTGTCAAGGTGTCGCAGCGTTTGCTCTTCGTCTCGGTACAAAGCGGCGGCGCACAAATCTACGCGATCAACGCTGACGGCAGCGACGAGCGCGCACTGACGACAGGCCCAGGCGAAAACACCCAGCCCGCTTGGTCACCGGATGGCCGGCGCATTGCGTTCACTTCGACCCGAGATGCGGCCAATATGGACGTTTACATCATGAATGCCGATGGCAGCGCACAGCAACGCTTGAC
>JBIIVZ010000351.1:0-3516 GCA_044339175.1 Roseateles sp. | reverse complement strand
GGCACGGGGTGGCCATACCGCATGGCCGCATCAAAGGCTTGAAAAACCCGCTCGCTGCTGTCTTGCGCGTGCAGCAGGCGATCGGCTTCGACGCGCCGGATGACGAACCGGTCAGTCTGCTGATCTTTCTGCTGGTGCCCGAGGCCGCGACGCAGCGGCATTTGGAGATCCTGTCGGAAATTGCTGAAATGCTGTCTGACCGCGACCTGCGTGAGCGCCTCAAGACCGAGGGTGAAGCAACCGTGCTGCACCGCTTGATCACCGAGTGGGAACCGCTCAAATCGGTCGCCTGACGTTCGCCGTCCCGTCCCCCCAATCACACAGCGAGCGCGCCTTCCTCAGTGAAACCCACATCGATCAGTGCCGACAGGCTGTTTGACGAACACCGTGAAGCCTTGCACTGGGAATGGATTGCCGGCCATGCCCACCCAGAACGTCGCTTCGATGAAGCGGCGGTGCTAGACGCCCAATCGGCCGCCGACCTGGTCGGCTATCTCAATTACATCCACCCTTATCGGGTGCAGATCGTCGGTCGCCGCGAAGTCGCCTACCTGAGCCAAGTCTCGGCCGAGACACAAGAACGGCGCATTTCACGCATCGTCACGTTGGAGCCACCGGTCATCATCGTGGCTGACGACCAAACGCCGCCAGACCGCCTTGTGGCCATGTGCGACCGTGCGGAAATTCCGCTGTTCGCCACCTCAGAATCGGCCGGTCATGTGATCGACGTTGTGCGCACCTACCTGGCCCATCTGTTTGCCATGCGCACCACTCGCCATGGCGTCTTCATGGACATCTTGGGGCTGGGCGTGCTGTTGACCGGTGAGTCGGGCCTGGGCAAGAGCGAGTTGGGCCTGGAGCTGATTTCTCGTGGGCACGGCTTGGTGGCCGATGACGCGGTCGATCTTTTCCTGATCTCGCAAACCGCCATCGAGGGCCGCTGCCCCGAGCTGTTGCTGAACCTGCTCGAAGTGCGCGGCATCGGCCTGCTCGACATTCGCGCCATCTTTGGTGAAACCGCGGTGCGCCGCAAGATGCGCCTCAAGCTGATCGTCCATTTGGTGCGCAAGGAAACGATGGAGCGCGATTTCGAGCGCCTGCCCTACGAGCCGCTGTACGAAGAAGTGCTGGGCTTGCCGATGCGCAAGGTCGTCATCGCAGTGGATGCCGGGCGCAACTTGGCGGTGCTGGTGGAGGCGGCGGTTCGCAACACCATCCTGCAACTGCGCGGCATCGACACCTACCGCGAATTTGTCGAGCGCCACCAGCGCGCGATTGAAAAAGGCCAGCTGGACGACGATTGAGCGTTGGGTCAGCCGGGCGGCCCCGGCTGCTTGACCCCGTCAGCCGGCCTTGTTCGGGCAATCTTTTTTGATACAAGCGGCGTACAGCGCCAGCGAATGCTCGTGCAGCTCGAAGCCCCGGTCCGCCGCAATCGCGTGTTGGCGCTCCTCGATCTGGGGGTCAAAAAATTCCTCGACGCGGCCGCAAGTCAGGCAGACCAGATGGTCATGGTGCTGGCCCTCATTGAGCTCGAACACCGACTTGCCTGATTCAAAATGGTTGCGCGACAGCAAACCGGCCTGCTCGAACTGGGTCAGCACACGGTAGACGGTGGCCAAGCCGATGTCGGCATCCTCGACCAGCAAGGCTTTATAAACGTCCTCGGCCGTCATATGGCGCTGCCGCGTGTTCTGAAAAATCTCCAGAATCTTGATGCGCGGCAAGGTGGCCTTCAGGCCGCTGTTCTTGATCTCTTCGGTCCGGTTCATGGCTGCTTGGTGCGGGCGTAGCCCACCATGGGCCTGCCGCTAGAATGGGCCGATCATAGCCAGCTCAGGGTACCGTCAGGCCCCAAGCCCTTACAGACCAAAGTACAGACCCAAGTACAGACCCAAGTCATGCGCATGAACTTTCGAACCCTCCCCTTTGCTCGTTTGACCTTGACGATATTGGCTGTAGCGCTCAGCGCTTGTTCCAGCTCCCCCACCAAAAGCCTGGACAACAGCAAGTTGCTCGGACTGCTGACACCCTACCGCGTCGAAGTGGTGCAGGGCAATGTGCTGACCACCGAGTTGGTGGCGCGCGTCAAGCCCGGCATGCCGCGCGCCCAAGTGCGTGATCTGCTCGGCTCGCCGCTGCTGACCGACCTGTTCCACGACAACCGCTGGGACTACGTCTTCACCATCCGCCGCCCCGGTGCCGAGCCGCAACAGAGCATGGTGGTGGCCTGGTTTGATGGCGACAAGCTGACATCCCTCGACGTGCCGACCGACCTGCCGAACGAGAAAGACTTCGTCGCATCGATCAACACCCGCAAAGCCCGCGACGACAAGCCGAAGCTGGAACTCAGCGATGCCGAACGCCGAGCGCTGCCGATCCCACCCAAACTGGAAGTCCCGGCCGCCGAGGCCGTCGGTGCGGTGCGCTTGTACCCGCCGCTGGAGGCACCGCTGTGACGGTAGCCGCGGTGTCGAGCACGCCGCTGCGGGTGGCGATTGCCGGCAGCTCCGGCCGCATGGGCCGGATGTTGATCGAAGCGGTGATGGCCGCCCCGGACTGCTGCTTGAGCGGTGCTCTTGACCTGCCCGACAGCCCGGCGCTGGGCCAAGATGCCAGCGCCTTTTTGGGCCATGCCAGCGGCGTGCTGATCAGCGCCGACCTGCAGCAAGCGCTCAGCGGTGCCGACGTGCTGATCGACTTCACCCGCCCCGAAGGTACGCTGGCCCACTTGGCCGTCTGCCGTGAGCTGGGTGTCAAGGCCGTCATCGGCACGACTGGTTTTGACGCAGCGCAAAAGGCCCGTATCGGGGCCCACGCCGAGCACATCGCCATCATGATGGCACCGAATATGAGCGTCGGCGTCAACGTCGTGCTGCGCTTGCTGGACATGGCGGCACGCGGCCTCAGCGAAGGCTGGGACATCGAAATCATCGAGGCCCACCACCGCCACAAGATCGACGCGCCCAGCGGCACCGCGCTGCAAATGGGCGAAGTGGTGGCCGCAGCGCTGGGCCGCGACCTGAAGGCCTGTGCCGTCTACGGCCGTGAAGGCGTGACCGGCGAGCGCGACCCCAGCACCATCGGTTTCGCCACCATCCGTGGCGGCGACATCGTCGGCGACCACACGGTGCTGTTTGCCGGCACCGGCGAGCGCATCGAGATCAGCCACAAGTCCAGCAGCCGCGTCACCTACGCGCAGGGCAGCTTGCGCGCCGCCCGCTTCCTGGCCGCGCAGCCGGCCGGCCTGTACGACATGAATGACGTGCTGGGCTTCAGTTGATGACAGGTTTCGCCGAATTTTGGGTCGCCAGCGATGCGGTGACCCGGACGGTGGCGCTGCTCTTGCTGCTGATGTCGATCAGCGCCTGGGTCTTGATTCTCTGGAAGAGCTGGTTGTTGCAGCGGGCGCGCCGCAGCTTGATGCGCGCGATGCCGGCCTTTTGGGCCGCCGCCGAGCTGGATGCGGGGCGGCAAGCGCTGGAGAATTTCGATACCGAAGGCCTGCTGCTGCCC
>JBIIVZ010000350.1:0-3521 GCA_044339175.1 Roseateles sp. | reverse complement strand
ACGGCCAACAGGACGGCCAACAGAACGGCCATGCCGGAAGTCACGTTGTCAATCGAGCTGACTTGGACTACGCTGCCCACTTCGAAAAATTGGGGTTGCGCATGCGTTTATATCGTCGGGTTCCTCGTTTGTTGCCGCGTTTGTTGCCACGTTTATTGCCACTGGCCGCTTTGCTTTTGTCGGTCGGTTTGACGCAGGCTGCCACGCCCAGCTCTGGCCTTGACCTGCCCGGTTTCGACACCGCCGTGCGGGCGCAGGACGATTTGTTCCGAGCCGCCAACGGTGGCTGGGTCAGCAAGACCGAAATTCCGGCCGACAAGTCGTCCTTCGGTACCTTCATCCAACTGCGTGATTTGTCCGATCAGCGCGTCCGGGTCATCGTCGAGGAGCTGGCCGCCAAGTCTCAGGCCAAGGGCAGCGTCGAGCAAAAGGTAGCGGATTTTTACGGGGCCTACAGCAATCTGGCGGCCATCGACAAGGCGGGCCTGGTGCCGGCGCAGGCGATGCTCAAGAGCATCGCGGCGATCAAGACCCGGCGCGATCTGGCCCGCTGGCTGGGCAACGCGCAGGGTGCCGTCAACACGCCGGTGGCGCTGTGGGTGATGGCCGATTTCAAGCAGCCGCAAATGAACCGGGCAGTCACCTGGCAGGGCGGCTTGGGCATGCCGGACCGCGACTACTACCTGTCGGCCGACGACAAGCTGGTCAAGACCCGCAAAGCCTATGAAGACTATCTGACCACGTTGGCCCACTTGGCCGGTGAAAAGCAGCCGGCCGCAGTGGCGGCCCAGGTGCTGGCGTTGGAGCGGCGCATTGCCGAGGTGCATTGGGACAAGGTCGAGAACCGCAATCCGGTCAAGCTCTACAACCCGATGACGCCGGCCGAGTTGGCTCAGCTGGCCCCCGGTTTTGACTGGCCGGTCTTCATGGCGGCGGGGCAGTTGGCAGGCATCGACCGCTTGTCGGTGTCGCAGCCGAGTGCGGTGGTCGGCATGGCCAAGTTGTTTGCGCAAGTGCCGCTGAAGCAGTGGCAGGCTTATTTGAAACTGCGGGTGTTGGACGAAGCCGCTGGCGTGCTGCCGAAAGCCTATCGCGAGGCGCATTTTGCTTTTCATGGCGCGGCGCTGACTGGGGCTAAAGAACAGATGCCACGTTGGCAGCAAGGTATCGGCGAAGTCAACGGCGCTTTAGGCGAGGCGATCGGCCAGGTCTATGTGGCAAGGCATTTCCCGCCGGTCTACAAGGCCCGGATGGTTGAGCTGGTGGCCAATTTGATGACGTCTTACGGCGATTCGATTGACGGCCTGGCCTGGATGTCCCCCGCCACCAAGGCGGCGGCCAAGGACAAATTGTCCAAGTACATGGTCAAGATCGGTTACCCGGATGTCTGGCGCGATTACAGCCAACTCGACGTTCGTGCCGCCGACGCCTTTGGCAACCGGGCCCGGTCCGGCCGTTTCGAGTGGGCCCGCATTGCTCAGCGTGCCGGCAAGCCGGTCGATCGCAGCGAATGGGGCATGACGCCGCAAACGGTCAATGCGTACTACAACCCGTCGTTGAACGAGATCGTGTTCCCGGCAGCGATTCTGCAACCGCCGTTCTTTGACATGGCCGCCGACGACGCGGTCAATTACGGTGCCATCGGTGCGGTGATCGGGCATGAAATCAGCCACGGCTTTGACGACCAGGGCAGCCAATTCGACGGCGACGGTGCACTGCGCAATTGGTGGACCGACGCCGACCGCAAGGCCTTTGACGCGATCGGTGCGCAGTTGGTGGCGCAGTACGAAAAATACGAGCCCATCCCCGGCAAGACGCTGAACGGCAAGCTGACGCTGGGCGAGAACATCGCCGATCTGTCCGGCCTGCAGATCGCTTACAAGGCCTATCTGCACTCGCTCGGTGGCAAACCCGCCGCAGTGATCGACGGCTTCAGCGGTCAGCAGCGCTTCTTCCTCGGCTGGTCGCAAGCCTGGCGTGAAAAGGCGCGCGACGAGCGGGCCATGCAATTGCTGACCACCGACCCGCACTCGCCGCCGAAGTTCCGCGCCAACGGGGCGGCCGTCAACCACGACGGCTTCCACGAGGCCTTTGGTACCCAGCCGGGCGACAACATGTTCAAGGCCAGCGAGCAGCGCATCCGGATCTGGTGACCGTTGCCAGGCCAGCAAAGCCGCGAGGCATGAGCCGTGAGCCGTGAGCTGCAAAGCAGTCAGCGGGCCACGGCTCTTTTTCTGCCTTCGGGGTAATCACCGTCAGCCGCCGGCAGCCCGACTTCTAAAATATTGTTGCACCTGCACAATAATGTGGTGCAGGGTGGAATTGGCAGACCGACAGTGATCGAGCGAGCAGTTGGCTTACCTATTGACGACCAGGAGTTTTTCATGGCGACTGCCCCCAGAGGCAAGGCAGCAAGTGCAGATGAGGCGGGTGCCGAGCAGCCGGCCAGCGTTCGCGTGCTGAAGAAATATCCGAACCGACGGCTTTACGACACCCAGACCAGCAGTTACATCACGCTGGCCGACGTCAAAAAAATGGTGCTGGCCGGGCAGGCTTTCGAGGTGCGCGACGCCAAGACCGCCGAAGACCTGACGCGCAGCATCTTGCTGCAAATCATTCTGGAAGAAGAAACCGGTGGCGTGCCGATGTTCAGCATCACCTCGCTGGAGCAGATCATTCGCTTTTACGGCCACTCGATGCAGGGCGTGATGGGCGACTATCTGGAGAAAAACGTGCAGACCTTTGGCGCGTTGCAGACCAAGTTCACCGAGCAGAGCAAGGGCTTGGCCTTCAGCCCGGAGCTGTGGACGCAGTTCCTCGGCGGGCAGGCACCTGGCATTCCCGGCTTGATGGGCGGCTATGTCGAGCAGTCCAAAAACCTCTTCACGCAGATGCAAGAACAGATGCTGCAAGCCGGGGCTTTGTTCCCTGGCATGCCCGGCATTCCGGGCTTTCCGCCGAAGAAATAGCGCGACGCTCGCCGCGACTTTGCGTTTTGCGCAGGGCGGCTTGGGGCAGGGCGCCAACGGGCAAATGCCCGGCTGCCTTCAGATGAGTCAAAATCCAGGGATGAACGAAATTACTTTACCCAGCTCGGCGGCCCCGGTGGCCCCGGTAGCGCGCAGCGTCATCCCCAAAATCGGTTTCGTGTCTCTGGGCTGCCCCAAGGCCTTGACCGACTCCGAACTGATCCTGACCCAGCTGCGCGCCGAGGGCTACGAAACCTCGAAGACCTTCGCCGGTGCCGATCTGGTCATCGTCAACACCTGCGGCTTCATTGACGACGCGGTCAAGGAAAGCCTGGACACCATCGGCGAAGCGCTGGCCGAAAACGGCCGGGTCATCGTCACCGGCTGTCTGGGTGCCAAGGCCGGCAGCAGCGGCGGCAGCAACCTGGTGCGCGAGATGCACCCCAGCGTGCTGGCCGTCACCGGCCCTCACGCCACGCAAGAGGTGATGGACGCCGTCCACCTGCATGTGCCCAAGCCGCATGATCCGTTTGTCGATCTGGTGCCGTCCTA
>JBIIVZ010000349.1:0-3531 GCA_044339175.1 Roseateles sp. | reverse complement strand
CGGAGTGGGCACCGAACCATTGGCCTGCGCGGCACCTGGGGCTGAGCCTGCCGCGACCGGCTTGGAAGCGGCGGGGCTGAACATCGACGGATGCCCGTTGTGCTTTTGCCAACCGTCCCACAGCAGGACGAGAGACATGGTGAACACCACCCACAGCACGGTGCGGCGTATATCAGTCATGAGGAGGCTTCTGATTTGGAGGATCGGGGAGATCGGGAGGACCGCGAGGATCCAGATGGGGCCGACTTGCACCCCAGGCGGGTGAACAAGGCAGGCGCATTGTCAGGCACGCCGTCGTGGCCACCTGCGCAAAAGGGGTTGCAACGCAAAATACGGTGGGCCGCCAAATAGGTGCCCGCCGCCGCGCCATGCAGTTGCAGAGCTTCGATCGCATACACCGAACAGGTCGGTTCAAACCGGCAGGACGCGCCCAACCATGGGCTCAGCAACAGGCGATAGCCTCGCACCAAACCGATCAGCGCGCGCTGCGTGATAGACAGTGGATTAAGCATGATCCGGGCTCAGCCCTCAGGTTGACGCGCGCGCCAGTACACGCTCAACCAGCTGCGCCAATTCCGCGTGCGCGGCTGAGCGCAGCGCCTCGGACGCGGCGCTGGGGAAGAGCTTGCGATCGAACGGAGTGCGCAAACGCACCACCCAAAGACCGGGCGGCAACGCGCTGTGACCATCAAAGGCCGCACGGATCTGACGCTTCAACAACGAGCGGGTGACCGACCGGCGCGCATGCCGCTTGGGCACGATGGCACCCAACCAGCACGCTTTCGGCAAATCATCCACAGGGCTGGGGAGCACCTGTGCATCGCCTGTTGATAACTTGGCTGCAGCAGTGGATAAAACTTTGGCAGCCTTGCTGGGGCAAGCGGCAATGTGGTGCACTGCAAAATGAATGCTGCGCATCCGACTGCTGCTGGCCAACACACGTTCGAAGTCAGCCGATCGCACGATGCGGCCGATGCGGCCGATCACGGGGTCCGTGTTGTTCTGACTCAGACAGCCAGGCGCTTGCGGCCTTTGGCGCGGCGCGCAGCGATGACGGCACGGCCGCCACGGGTCTTCATGCGAACCAGAAAGCCGTGGGTACGGGCGCGACGGGTCTTGGATGCTTGGTAAGTACGTTTCATGATGGGGGCCTCTTGAGAAGGACTTGGAAGGTCTAAGAGCGTCAAAGCGACGCTTTAGCGGGTGTTGGCCTACAGCCGCAGTGCAAATTGCACTCGAATCGCCGGATCGCAGCCGAACTCGCAGTGTGACCTGCGTCGTTACAACCACGAACCAACGGCCGCTGATCTGTGCCGCGCCGGGGCGCCGCTATTGCGTTCGAAGCGCTGACAAAACGTTGAAGAAGATCAACCCGCAATCACTTGCGTGATCCCTAAGCGCTACCCCATGCCTTGCCCGCGCCGCGTGGATAGCTGCCTTGCCCCTGCTCAACCCCACCTGCTTCTTCTGCTTTGATGGCGCTACTCAGTGTCAAAGTACCTATTCCGCTTTATCCAGCGTCCGGAAAACCCGCGATTACACCAGCGATTTCAGTACCAGTCAATCCCTGAGCGCCGTTAAAAGAGTCACACGGCACGGCGATAGCCCAGCAAAATCTGTGGATAACTTTGGCCCAAGTGACCCGAACCCGTACAATCCAGCCGCTCTAGAACAAGTTTTCCACAATGAGCGCAGAGCTGATGGGCGCAACAATGATTGGCGCAATGATGATGGGCGCAACAAGATGAGCGCGAGACGATGAGCGCCGCCGAATTTGATGCCGGCGAATTTGGCGACGACGGGTTTGGTGCCGACCTCTGGCAGCGCGGCTGTGAACGACTCGCCACCGAACTGCCCGAACAACAATTCAACACCTGGATTCGACCCTTGCCTCCAGCCGTCGTGGCTGAAGTGGGCGGGGTCGGCGACAGCCCGCACAGCCTGCTTTTCTCGCTGCGCGTGCCCAACCGCTTCAAGCTCGATTGGATTCGCAACCAATACGCGGGCCGTATCGAAGCGATCCTCTCGGAAATGGCGGGCATGCCGGCCAAGCTGGAGCTGGCCTTGGCGAGCCGCGAGCCCGCAGCGCGGGCGGCTGCGGCCGCACCACCGGCGCAGCAGGCAATCTCGGTCGGCCAGGTGCTGCACAACGGCTTGCGCCCGGTGATACCGGCGGCGGCAGTCGTGAATCCGCAAAGTGGCCCATCAAGTGCACAGACCGCGGCGCAAGCCTACGGCCAGCCCGGCCAGAACGGCCAACAACAGCCGCAGCCCGCACAAAGCCAGCAATATGCACCGCCGATTGCCAACCGCAGCCGCATCAACACCGCGCTGACTTTTGACAACCTGGTGCCCGGCCGCGCCAACCAGATGGCGCGCACGGCTGCCCTGCACGTGGCCGGTGCGCCGGGTCAGATGTACAACCCGCTGTTCATTTACGGCGGCGTGGGCTTGGGTAAAACGCATTTGGTGCATGCCGTGGGCAACGCCTTGCTGAAGGACAAGCCGGATGCACGCGTGCTCTATTTGCATGCGGAGCAGTTCATCTCCGACGTGGTGAAGAACTACCAGCGCAAGACCTTTGACGAGCTGAAGGCCAAATATCACTCGCTCGACCTGCTGCTGATCGATGACGTGCAGTTTTTTGCCGGCAAGGAGCGCACGCAAGAAGAGTTCTTCAACGCCTTCGAAGCGCTGCTGACAAAACGCGCCCACATCATCATGACCAGCGACACCTATCCCAAGGGGTTGGCGGACATTGATGAGCGCCTGACCAGTCGCTTTGATGCCGGCCTGACGGTGGCCATCGAGCCGCCCGAGCTGGAAATGCGGGTGGCGATTCTGATCAAGAAGGCCGAGGCCGAGCAAACGCCGATGCCTGAGGACGTGGCCTTCTTCATCGCCAAGAACGTGCGAGCCAACGTGCGCGAACTGGAAGGTGCGCTGCGCAAGGTGTTGGCCTATTCGCGCTTCAGCCACAAGGAAATCAACATCCAGCTGGCGCGCGAGGCGCTGAAAGACTTGCTGTCGATCCAGAACCGGCAGATCTCGGTGGAAAACATCCAGAAGACGGTGGCTGATTTTTACAAAATCAAGATCGCCGACATGTACTCGAAGAAACGGCCGGCATCGATTGCCCGGCCGCGCCAAATCGCCATGTACATCGCCAAAGAATTGACGCAAAAAAGCCTGCCGGAAATTGGTGAGCTGTTCGGCGGCCGCGACCACACGACGGTGCTGCACGCGGTGCGCAAAATCGGCGGCGAACGGCAGAAGAACACCGAACTGAACCAGCAGTTGCATGTGCTGGAGCAGACGCTGAAGGGTTGACACCGCGGTGCACTGTTTGAATTCGGGCCGCAGGGCCAAGATTGACCCGCAATTGGGTCAAAATGCGCGTTGCTGCCGCACCAGCGTCAGCGCCGTCAGAACAAGCTGAAAGAGGTTCACATGATTGTGTTGAAAGCCACCCAGGACAAGGTGTTGAGCGCATTGCAGGCGGTTGCCGGCATTGTTGAGCGGCGCCACACG
>JBIIVZ010000030.1:0-12282 GCA_044339175.1 Roseateles sp. | reverse complement strand
ACTCGAGTACGACGGTACCACCAACGTGCACGACATTGAGTTCGAATCGGCTCTCGCAAAGCTGAACGAACTTTAATTGGTCACCACGGGAACGTTTGCTTTATACGCCAGTGGCGCCCAAATGCCATTTCGCGGCCTGTACGAGCTATCGTTGGATTCCCCGGTGGTCCGCACACAGATGGTCCTGCGCGGCGAGTTCGTCGATTGGCAACTTCTGACGGCACAGCGGACATCTGTCCAGCGAATTGCTCAATGGCCGCTGTCGTCAGGAGGGGACACCGGAGCGAGCGGGTATCAATGCCAACTGGCAACTGCCCTATGGGGATCGCATCAATGAAGTGGGCTCTATCGGCCGCCAACTGGACCGAGAGCAGATCGAGCAAGCCTGGAAGGCTTGCCACCTGAATTTCACCGAGACGCGCAAGGGCATGGCTGCCTGGGCGCTATTGACCGACCCTTTTCCGCAGTGGGAACGCAGCAATGAAATCGTGGAGGTTTGAGCTTCGAGACTTTGCTGATCGTCTGAGAATGCACGGATTTTGCGGACTTCCGCGCATTTGATGGCGCGGCGCGGCCTCTAAAATGAAGCCATGATAAAAAGCAAGCCTAGCGCCAGCGAAACCCGCAAGAAAACCTTCGCTGTCGCCGCTGCGGCAGCGGCCCTGCAGTCAAGGCGAGAGCGTCTGAGTGCACTGGGCCTGCGGGTGACCCCGAATCGTTTGGCGGTGTTGGCCGTGATTGAGTCGGCGCAGACCGCGCTCAGTCATGCCGACCTGGAAGTCGCTCTGCCTGAGGCGATTGACGCGGTGACCTTGTACCGGACCCTGGAGTCTTTTGTCGAGGTGGGGCTCTTGAGCAAAGCGGTGGGGGCCGATCGCGTCAGCCGTTTTGCCCTCTTGCAAGGTGCGGCGGGCAGCCACCATGAGCATGCGCATTTTCATTGCGACAGCTGTGGCCGTGTTTACTGCCTGCCCAGCAAACCCCCGCGTCAGCCGCAGGTGCCCGAGGGCTTTGCGGTCGCGGCGGTGGACCTGAGCGTGCACGGCAATTGCGCGGACTGCGCTCAGGCGGCCAAGGCCTGAGGTCAGCACCAGGTCGCTCAATAGGGATTGTTGGGCGCGATGTAGTGCAGGTAGCGATTGCCCATCGCATCGGTGCTGCTCAGCTTGGCCGTCAGCCAAACCGCTTGCGCGCCGAAAGGCAGGCTGTTACCGGGCCATTGCTGAGGGAGGTCCCAGACCGCCGCACCATCCGCACGCAACAGCATTTGTAAGGCCGGCGTGTAGCTGAGCTGGCCTTGCTCATTGTTGAGCGGGTTGGCCCATTGCAACTCGGCGGCGGCGCCAGTCAAGCGCAGCCCCGCGCCGGTCGGCCGCTGCCAGGCCCAGCTATAGGCCAAACCCTGAGTTTGTGCGCTGGGGTCCAACACGCGCGCATACAAGGGTTGTTGAGTCGGAGCGGCTTGCACATCAAAGCGAGCAAAGAACTCGGCTTTGCGAATCAGCAGTTCTTCTTCCGACAGGGATTGGCTGGCGAGGCGTTCCGTTTGCGTTTGCACCAGCTTGCCGTCTTGGTCGAAGAAACTGAAGCTGTAGCGACTGCCCAAGCCCACCTTGGCCCAAGCCGCTTGGCAGGCCGAGGCGCTGATGCCGACCAAGGTTTCGGCGGCGCAGCGGCCGGTACGAACGGCATGCCAGTCATGCTCAGGCCTATCACTCAAGGCGAGGAAGCGGAACTTGCCGCTGCTGCTTGGTGCAGCCAAGTCCAGCCCTTGCTCGGGCAGGCCCGGGCCGTTGACGCGTACCCGGCGAATGCGCGGGTCCAGGCGTTGACTGTCTACTTCGAACACCAGGTGTTTGGAGATTTGCGCGCTCGGCGCTGCGCTCAAGCGGCTTAAGCTGCGGCTGGCGTTGAGACGTTCTTGCCAAGTGGCCGCGTCGGAACGGAAGTAGGCAAGCAGGCCGAACTGCTCGGCATTGGGGTTGCCGAAATCCAGCATGCCGCCAGCCGGCACATCGCCAGAGCCGCCTTCGATAGCGCATTGCTCCTCGCTGCCGCCCGAGGGGATCTGGCAGCGCATGCCGGGCGTGGCGAGCAACTCGGCCCGCTCGCGCGGCTTGGCGCCCAGGACGGCGAGGTGGCGCAGCCGCACCAACCCAGCCTGGCCGTCGCCTTGCCATTGCCAACGCCCGCCGGACTTGATCATCCAGAATGTCTCGCTATGCGGCTCGGCCGAGTGGGCCGGCGTGACTTGTACACGCACCAGCACGCGGTGGTCGGCGCTCACTTGGAGCAAGCGCGGCTTGTCGAAGCGCGCGCCTTTGAAACCGAACTGACCGGGCTCTTCGCTGTGCGGGCGCAGCAGCACCGTGGCAATAAAGGTCTGAGCGTCCAGCCCGGTGTGGCGAAAGCCGCTTGCCATCCAGCTTTGCAGTTCGGCTGCGCTCGGCAGCCCGCTGCTGAAGAGCTGACTGAACTGCTGCAACTGCGCCTCGATCTCGGGCAGCGCGGCCAGGGCCGCTTGCGCAGCGCTGGTTTCGGCGGCGGTCTGCGGCGCCAGCAGTGCATCGGTGCTGGAAGCTACCGGGTCGACCAAGATGCCGGCTTGGGCCACGCCGGAGGCACTGCTTGAGCGCAAGCTATAGCCGCTGCCTGTGCGCTGCACCTCGATCAGTGCACCCAGCCCATCCAGCCCGCTGTAGCGCGCCGCAAAGTGGCCGGTACGCAGGTCGAGTGCTTGTGCCTGCGCGGCCAAGAGCGCCGGCTGAACGAGGTTTTTGACCCGGTCTTGATTGCTGCGCAGGCTGGCGGCGTTGACGCGCATAAAGTCCACGCGGCCTTGTTGCAGCAGTTCCTGCGGCGTGCCGCCGAGCACAAAAGCGCTGATCAGCTCGGTCAAGGGCGTGACGTTGACGGCGCGGTTGCTCACGTCCACCGCCACGGCCAGCGAGTGCAGGACCACCGGCTCGGCACTGCTGCTGCCGCTCACTTGCACCAGCAGCGGCCCGGACAGACCCGTTGCGGCGACGGCATAACGGCCTTGTGCATCGGTGCGGGTGCGGCTGGTTTTGCCGGTGGCGTCTATGACCAACACCTCGGCATAGTCCAGCGGTGCGCCATCTGCGGCGACGCCAACCAGATAGCCCTCGCGGCAGGTCGTGCAGGGTGCACCCACGAGGTCATCGGGCAGCAGTTTGAAAGTGGCCGGTTCATCGACTTGGTTGCCGCCGCCGCAAGCGACCAAGGCAATCACGCCAATCGCGCCGAACACGCTGCCAGCGCGGCTGCGCAGGCGCGGCCAGGGCTGCCGACGCGCGGGCTGTTGACGGGGCGGGGCGGGCTGCTTCATTCCTCAATACCTCAGTTCAGCGCCAAGCTCGACGGTGCGGCCTGGCTCGGGTGCGTAGTTGCGCAGGAAAGAAGTGCTGTTGCGCACTTCCTGATTAGTCAGATTGCGGCCCAGCACATAGACGCTGGCTTGCAGGCTGTCGGCCAGCCGGCCCGTCCAGCGCAGGCTGGCGTGCCATTGGGTTGAGGCGGCGCTTGCTGTTTCGTTCTCCCCAGGGCGGTTCTGGGCCAAGGTGCGAACCGCCCGCACATCGCCTTGCCAATTGCCGTGCACGCCTTCCATGCGCAGGCCCCAGCGCGCAGCGGGTTGGCGCGGAACATCTTGCTCCAAGACATCGAGCCGCCCGCGCACCTGATCGGCAAAAGCCGCCAGCAGCAGGCTGTCACTGGCGTTCTTGGCCTCGCTCAACAACTCATGGGACAGCTCGGCCTCATAGCCGTAGAACTTGGCATGCGACTGCTCGTAGCGCGTGACAGGCAGGCATTGATCGAGCCGGGCACACAGAGCGCGAAACTGTTTCTTGTCAGCTGCGTAGAAGACGCCGAGGCTGCGCTGATAGATGTGGTCTTCGATGTCGTAGTGGAAGGCGCTGGCGCGCAGCGTCGTTGCACCCCAGTGCTGCAAGGCCGAGAGATTCCAGCCCTTGAGCTTTTCCAAGGCGAGCGCACTGTTGCCGAAGTCATAAGTGCGCGTCGCAATGTGCGGGCCCAGCGCGTAGAGCTCTTGCACGTCGGGGGCGCGGCTGGCCTGCCAATGCGTGAGCGTGAGGCTGCCGTGCTCAAACTTGCGCGTGGCCGCCAGGGAGAGATTGCCGAACTTGAAATCGCGATCGGGCAATTCCACGTCGATGCCGAAGCTGGTCTTCTGGGTTTGCGGGCGGCTTTCGCGGGTCTCGCCGCGCAGGCCCACCTCCAGGGTCCAGTCGCTCGTTTCCATGCGCTCAATGGCGTAGAGCGCCGCGCTGCTGACGAAGGTCATGGGTACAAAAGCTTCTACCCCTAGGGCAGAAAAGTCCCGTCGCTGCAGATGCAGGCCGGCGCTGCCGCTGTGGCCGGCGCCCCAGCTGTGTTCAAACTCCAGCCGGCCTTCTTGAACATCGTTGCGGAACTCGGTCTCTGACACACCGTTGTTCAGTTCGTCATGGCGGTAGCGGGTATCGGTCAGGCGCAGCTTGAGACGCTGTGTCAGTGCCCAGGGCAAGGTCAGTTCGCTGTTGATGTCAAAACGCTGTTGCTGGGCTTGAATGCGAACCATGGCCTCGGCCGCTTCGCCGGGCGGTTTGACGCCACCATGGTTGTGCGAGTGCGCGCCGGGCGGCAGGCCGTAGTTGATGTGCATGCTGCCTAGCGACATGCCTATAAAGCCATCGCCGTTGACGGCGCTCAGGCCCGCCCCCGCGCCTTGGCTGCGGGCGTCACTGTTGTCGATATGGCCGTAGGTGTTTTTGCCGCTGACGATGAAGAACTGTTGCTTGACCGCGTCTTCATCAATAGCCCAGCCGGGGATGCGGGCCTCGGATTTGCGCCGACCGTGGGCGTCCAGATGCCAGACGAGGCCGCTTCGCTGGCCTTGCGCCGATTCCGTCGGCGCGAGGCTGCCCTTCGCACGCACCAAGCCCATCGTGCCGCCCGCGCCCAGGCGCAACTCGCTGCGCGCTTGCAATTGTTGGGGCACAGCCATGGGGATGCGGCCGTAGTCGATTTCAACCGCACCGCCGATGGCGTCTCCGCCAAATCGAATGGCCGCCGGCCCCCGGTGCACGGTGATGCTTTCGGCCAAACCGGCCTCGACCATCACGCCGTGGTCGGCACTCAGGGTCGAGGCGTCATGCGCGCCGCTGCCGCCCACCATCGCCCGCACGCGCGAGCCCCCTTGGCCGCGAATGATGGGCAGACCTACGTTCGGGCCAAAGCTGGAATTGGCGACGCCCAGTTCGTCTTGCAAGGTGGCGCCCAGGGTGGCGGACGCCTTGTTGCGCAGCTCGTCGCCTTGCAAGGTGGTGGTTGGTCCACTGAGATCTGAAGGCTTGCTGTTTCGTCCCTTCAGCTTGACTTGCGGCAGCGCCTGCGTGGGCTTGGCCTCGCTCTTTTCATTGACGCCGTCCGCGGCACGGGCAGGGGCGCCTGGTGAGCCGAGTGTGAGCGCAAGTGAGGAGCCGATCAGAAGATTGCAAAGGCGTTGGGAAGACATGGAGGGTTCGGAGGCGGGCGCAAAGCGCAGATTGGCTTCGAGCTGTTTTAGATGCAATCAATTTGCATTATTATATGCAATCAATTTGCACATGAACTTGATCAATGACTGAGTGTTTTCTTGCGACCCCGCTGGGCGCCCAACTGAACGACTGTGAAGCCGAGCGTGCGCCGCGCCAGCTTCCGACTGTGTTCAAGACACTCTTGGCCTTGATGCTGTGGCTGCTGAGCGCTGCCGCGATGGCGCAACATTTCGACGTGGAGTTGCGCACCGACAAAGGGCCGGTGGCGGGTAGCCGCATTCAGACGGATTTTTTTGGGGACCTCGGCTTGGCCGGGCAACTGCCTTTTGATGCGCAGTCGGGCTACCGCATCTTTCCGGCCTATTTCGGTGACTTTCCCGGCGGCAAATACAAGACCGCCAACCCCGGTTTCCAAGCTTTCGGGGGCACGTTCTTGCAGGGCGAGTTGATTCATTTCAGGGCCTTGGGGAGCTTGTTGTTTTGGAATCCAAGCACGGGGAAGTGGGGGCCTGCGGCGAGCGGCGTGAAGGTCACGCTGTTTGGCGGTATTCCGCCCGAAGTGGTGTTGGGTTACAGCACCAACCCCGCCTTGTGGACGGATCAATATGCCTACTACCAGGCCGGTACGCGCTTTGAAACCTCGGGCATCAGTGGTCCTTTGACGGCCTTGATCGACGATGTCAAGGTGGGGGGCTCCTTCCATTCACATCTGGACTGGAAGATCAGCAACACGTCGGGCAACCCACCCGTCGGGGCCTATATGGTGACGCTGGAGTTGTGGTCGCCTACGCTTGTAGGGGGGCAGCCCAAGTACTTGGCTTCGCAACCCTTTCATGTGATTTTTGAGGCCGGCATCAACGCGGCACAGATGGAGCAAGCATTTGCAGCGCGCATCACGCCGCCTTGCGAGGGGCAGCCGCTGGCTTGGACGGTCGGCGCGAACAGTTGCTCGGCTTCGGTTGCAGAAACTTCCAGCGGTACGTCCGTGGTCGTGAGTGATTTGGTCGCGCCAGCGACCGGCACCGCTAGCTTCAGCTGCAGCAGGGGCAATTGGGGTAGCCCGAATAACGCCACATGCGCACTTCCGTCGCCTGCCGCTTGTGCTTCGCAGAGCTTGAGTTGGAGTGTTGGCGCGCTCTCTTGTTCGGCCACGGCCCCTGCCACGGTATCGGGTGCCGCGGCGACTCTGAGTGACACACTGGGACCGACCTTGGGTGAGGCGCGCTTCAGCTGCAGCGACGGTGCCTGGGGTGCGCCCAGCAACGCCAGCTGCGCCGTGCCGCCGCCCCCGGCTTGCGCCGCACAAAGCATGAGCTGGACGGTCGGTGGGCAGAGTTGCTCGGCCGCTGTCGCGGCCACCGCTTCGGGCGGGGCGGCCATCGCCACCGACACGGTGTCTCCCGCCACAGGTAGCGCGAGCTTTTCTTGTGGCGGCGGCAGTTGGAGTGCGCCCGCAGCGGCGTCATGCGCGGTGCCGCCACCAGCGGCTTGCTCGGCGCAGTCGCTGACTTGGACACAAGCGGGCAATAGCTGTAATGCCGTTGTCCCGACGACGAACTCGGGCGCCACAGCGCAGGCCGCCGATCAAGTGCAGCCGGCCACCGGGACGGCCAACTTTGCCTGCAACGCAGGTGTGTGGGCAGCCGCCAGCAATGCCTCTTGCAGCCTGCCGCCGCCGGCGGCCTGCGCGGCGCAAACGCTGAGCTGGACGGTGGCAGGTAATAGCTGCTCGGCAACCGTCCAGGAGACAGCCTCGGGCAACCCGGTGATTGCCAGGGATGCAGCCCTGCCTTTGACAGGTGCTGCAAATTTCACTTGCAGCAATGGCACTTGGAGTGCTGCCAGCCAGGCCTCATGTGCCGCTCCTCCGGCGGCGGCCTGTCCAGCGCAGGTGGCGATATGGGTTGAAGGCGCCCACAGCTGCAGCGCCAACTTGCCCAACACAGTTTCGGGCGCGAACGCAGCGGTGCGGGATGCTGTTGAGCCCGCCACCGGCACGGCCAGCTTCAGCTGCAATGCCGGCGTTTGGAGCGCGCCCAGCAACGCCAGCTGCACGGTGCCCGCGCCGGCGGCTTGCGCTGCTCAAAGCATGATCTGGACGGTCGGTGGACAGAGCTGCTCGGCTTCGCTTGCTTCAGCGGATTCGGGGGCCTCGGCCATCGCCACCGACACGGTGTCGCCCGCCACCGGTAGCGCGAGTTTTTCTTGTAGCAGCGGCAGTTGGAGTGCCCCAGCCGCTGCGTCTTGCGCGGTACCGCCACCAGCGGCTTGCTCGGCGCAGTCGCTGAGTTGGACGCAGGCCGGCAATAGCTGTAGCGCTGCTGTGCCTACGACGGCCTCGGGCGCCACAGCGCAGGCTGCCGATCAAGTGCAACCGGCCACCGGGACGGCCAACTTTGCCTGCAACGCCGGTGTGTGGGCTGCGGCAAGCAATGCCTCTTGCAGCCTGCCGCCGCCGGCGGCCTGCGTGGCGCAAACCCTGAGCTGGACGGTGGCAGGCAATAGCTGTTCGGCAACCGTTCAGGAGACCGCCTCGGGCAACCCGGTGATTGCCACGGATGCGGCCCTGCCTTTGACGGGTGCTGCAAGTTTCACTTGCAGCAATGGCACTTGGAGTGCTGCCAGCCAGGCCTCATGTGCAGCGCCTCCGGCGGCGGCCTGTCCAGCGCAGGTGGCGACATGGGTTGAAGGTGCCCACAGCTGCAGCGCCAACTTGCCCAGCACCAATTCGGGGGCCAGTGCAGCCGCTCGAGATGCTATTGAGCCTGCCACGGGTACGGCCAACTTCAGCTGTAGTGCCGGTGTTTGGGGCGCGCCCAGCAATGCCAACTGTGCCGTGCCGCCGCCGCCGGCTTGCGCTGCGCAAAGCATGAGTTGGACGGTTGGCGGGCAGAGCTGTTCGGCTGCGCTTGCGACCACGGCTTCCGGGGCCTCGGCCATCGCCACCGACACGGTGTCGCCCGCCACCGGTAGCGCGAGTTTTTCTTGTAGCAGCGGCAGTTGGAGTGCCCCAGCCGCTGCGTCTTGCGCGGTGCCGCCACCAGCGGCTTGCTCGGCGCAGTCGCTGAGTTGGACGCAGGCCGGCAACAGTTGCACTGCAGCCGTACCCGGAACTGCCTCGGGCGCCACGGTCTTGGCTTCCGATCAAGTGCAGCCGGCGACCGGTACTGCCAACTTTGCCTGCAATGCTGGGGTTTGGGCGGCGGCCAGCAATACCTCTTGCAGCCCGCCGCCGCCGGCAGCTTGCGCGGCGCAAACCCTCGGCTGGACGGTAGGGCCCGAGCTTTGCCAGGCAGCGGCGCCCGGCGCGGCGTCGGGTTCGCAATTGCAGATCACCGATTTAAGTTTGCCAAGCACGGGCGCTGCGAGCTTTGTCTGCACCGATGGGCAATGGTCGGCGCCCCGAGAGGCGTCCTGTAGCTTGCCGCCGGTGAAACCGCTGCCGCCGGCACGCACATCCACCTCACCTTGGGCGCCTTCGGTGCAACTGCCCTGGGAGCGTGCAAGGCGCTGAGCCCCCCCCCATTCAGGGGTGTGATTTTAAATGCAAGTCAATTGCATAATAGACGGGTGGCGGTTGGGGCCGAAGGCGCCAAGTGATGGCTTTGATTTTTGTTGGTGAACCTATGAGGAATGAAGGAATGAAGAAACATTTGGCGGCCCTGGGTGTGCTCGCAATGGCTTGTTTGTTGCCTGCGTTAGCAGTTGCTGCCGACCACCCAGGTGATGTGAGTGTCTACAGCAGCGATGGGCAGCTGAAGCTGGGAGGGCAGCGTGTAGAGACTGATGGTCTGACTGGGTACAACATCTATCGAGCCGACTTTGCCGATATGTCCCATGGCCCGTGGGCGACCTACAACCCAGGCTTTCAGACGCAAGGCAGCAACCGACTCAATGCTGGTTCTTTGATCGGATTTGAGGGCTTGAAAGAGCTGTCTTTTTGGGATGGCGTGCGCTGGGCAAGCGCATCGACCGGCGTAGAGCTTGCGGTTGCCGATTACGAAGAAGTTCTGACCACATGGTCGGGTGCGGGAGTGGTTCAGGGCGAAACCCAAGTTCTTGGCGAGGTGAGAAGCAGTGGCAATCTGCATGAGCATTTGGTGTTCTCGGTGACCGAGGGCGCTGCAGTCGGGGCTTACAAGATCACGCTGCGTTTGAATTCCGCCGACTACCTTGCCTCTGACCCCTTTTACGTGGTGCTTAACCGAGGCCTCACGGGGGATGAGTTCCTGCTCGCCCGTCAAGCGCTGGTGCAAGCGACAGCCGTGCCTGAACCTGCATCGGCCGGCATGCTGATGGCGGGTCTGATGGGCTTGTTTGCGTGCTTGGGGCGGGTGCGGGGCAAGGCTCAATCAACGCGCTCTGGGCATGCGGCTATTTCTCAAGTCGCCTAAGTCGCCAGCAAGCAGTTTTTTAACCAAGAGGAGTGAAGTGATGATTCGTAGTTTTGCAATCAGTGGTGTGCTGGCTTTGGCCGGCTTCTTCCCGGCGCTTGCCAGTGCCGATGGCCACCATGCAGGGGATATCGCAGTGTCAGCGGCAGCGGGACAACTCGTCACCGGCGGCGATCATTTTGAAACTCACGGCGTGACAGGGTTCAATATCTTTGAGGCCGACTTTGGTGATTTGTCCGGCGGTCTTTGGTCAACCAAAGACCCAGGCTTTCAGACCCAGGGTGCCAATTTGCTCAAGCCTGGGGCCTTGATCAGCTTCGAAGGTGTGGGCAAGCTGAACTTCTGGAATGGTTCGGCCTGGAATGTGGCGCATTCCGGAGTTGGCGTCAGCGTGGCGGATGTCTATCAAGACGCCTTGACCACCTGGAATGCTTCTGGCGTCACCCCGGGCGAGACAGCCTATGTGTCTGAAGTGTCGCTCAGCGGCACCATCCATGATCACTTGAAGATGTCCGTCACACCCAATGCGGCTGCGGGCGCCTACATGATTGAGATGAAGCTGAGTTCGGCCGACTACATCTCGTCTGACTCTTTCTACATTGTCTTCAACCGTGGCTTGGCTGACGCAGCATTCGAGAGTTCGGTGGAGGCCTTGGTGGCCGCGCCGGTGCCGGAGCCAGGCACTTACGCGCTGATGTTTGCCGGCTTGTTGGGTGTTGGCCTGATGGTGCGCCGCCGCCAGCAGTGATGCTCTAGTGTGGTGCGTCAAAAACATCGGCACTTAAAACCGCGCCTTTGCGGCCAGGGCGTCGTTGCAAATCCTCGTGATACCACTGGGTATCACTACGGTTTGCGCCTAGCCCTGACCACAAATCCATCGGTTTTCATTTGTGCCTCAATTTCTGACGCACCACACTAGCTCGGTTGCGTTGAATCAAAAAAGGCAGAGTCTTCTCTGCCTTTTTTCTTGCCTGTAAGTAATTGCTTAGCAGCGCATCAATCAACGCTTCACATGCAAGTCATTTGCATTTAAGATGAGGGTCCATTTTTGGCTTTTGTGTGAGTAAATGATGATGAAAATGAATTGGATTGCGGCCGCTGCAGTGGGCTTGCTATTGAGCGTTTCCGTGCAGGCCAGCGAAGGCTCGCGCTGGTCCGAGGGCATTGGCTTTTATGTAGGCGTCGACTCTCAAAGCGTCATTGCCAGCGGCACCTTCGCCGGCTTGGCCAACCCAAATGCCAATCGATTGACCTTGCTGCTTGACCATGGCAACCACTATCACGGTATCGGTTCCTACAGCTATTCCGGAACTGCGCAGGCGCCCGTCGTGCAAAGCACCAATGCCAATAATCGCTTGCCCGAGTTGTACAGCCGCACCGATGAAGCCAGCAGCGCCTTGGCTCTGAAACAGGGCGGCGGCGCCATGGCCGGCAAATGGGTCAGCAGCGTCTTGCCCGAGGGCACGCCTGCTGCGGATTACAGCTATTTGGGCATGGCGTCGGTGCAGTCTCTTGACGGCCTGAGCAGCGAGGCCGATGTTTTGTTCCACAGCAGCCGAGACCGTTGGAGCGCCGACTTCAATGGTGTCAAGGTCGGCCTGAAGTTGGAGTCAGCCAGCGCAGGTCTCAAGGTCGCAAACGGCAACGCCCTGGACATCTTTGGTGGAGGCAGTGTCTATGAGATCGGCAGCAGCAAGTCGTTCACTTTCTTGCCTACCTTCTACGTCGATCAGGGTGCTGCTGCGGGGACTTACAGCGCTCAGTTCTCGCTGGTGAATCTCGGCACCAACAACAATGTCCGACAGGGCGGCAGCTACTACATCGACTTCGCCGTGCCGACCGCACCGGTGCCCGAGCCACAGACCTGGGCGCTCTTGGGTGCAGGACTTTTGGCCATCGGTATGCTGCAACGCAGGCGCAAGAGCGCCTAAAGCTCAATCGCATTGGGTGACGACCTTGACCCCATGGCCCGGTTTAGGTTCTCTATCCAAGGCGCCGTTGAGCAGCCGGAGTTTCGCCGCTGCGCGTTCGCCCTGCGGTGATCTCTTAGCCACTTGGGCGAAGCCGCACTTCCACTAGAACACAGGTCCTGCCATTCGGATGCGCAATGGGGACGCTGGCAGTGTGCCCGGAGCTGAACTTGGGAATCAACAAGTAAAGATAGAGCCCAACACTGATCAGCTTCGCCCACATTGACCTACTGAGTATTCCGGTCCAACGTGACCGCTGATTCCGGGATCGTGACCGGGATTCCGGCGAACGTGACCGGAGGGATTCCGGCAACGTGACCGACGTTCCGGCCAACGTGACCCAGCTCTTGGGTCACG
>JBIIVZ010000348.1:0-3539 GCA_044339175.1 Roseateles sp. | reverse complement strand
TCGGGGAAGTCGCGTGTGCCGCGCGCCTCGACGCGCCGCCGCAGGTTGTCGTAATACTGGGCGTAGACCACCTCGCGGGTGGCCGGGCTGATGTAGCGCTTGCGCGGCCGTGCGCTTTCTTCGTTGACGCGCTTTTCGATCTCGGCCAGCAGTTGCACCAACTGGCGGCGTCGTTCTTGTTGCTCGCGTGCCGCTGCCACGCCCTTGTTGATCTGCGGATCGGGCGGCGGCAGCAGGGCCAGTTCGCGCCTTACCAGCGCCAACAGTTGCAGTTGCTGCTCATTCAGCTGCGCAATTTGGGCGCGCTGCATTTCGCTGGCATCGCCCACTTCCAATAATTTGGACGGCGGCAGTGGCGAGGTAGGCCGACCGGCGTCCTGTTCCCCGCCACCGGCCAAATTGGCCTGCGCCAAGGCCAGCGGCTTGACCGGTGCCTCGCTGCTGCGGGTGTTGACCAGCACCACCTCCAGCGGCGTGTCCTGAAACATGCGGTCGAAGCGCTCCGGGTTCACCACCCGCAAGGCCAGCAGGGCGACGTGCAGACCCAGCGAGACCAGCAGGGCGATGTGGAGGGTGCTCAGCCGCCGTGCCATTGTCAGGTCGGCAGGGCCTCGGTGGTGTTGGCGTCGGTGCTGCTGGTGTTGCCGCCTTCGTCGGCCGGCAAGGCGGGGGCTGCTTCGCCGTCCGCTCCCAAGTCCAGCGCCAAGGTCAGCGGACCGCTGCCGGCCGCTTCATCGTCTTCACTGTCAACTTCGGCTTGCGCGTCCGGCGCACCGAGGCTGGCGGCACCGTCCAGCCGCTCGATCAGCGAGGCATGCACATCCAGCGTCATCTCGTCGGTGCCGGTGATGCGCACCCGCACCTGAGCGCCGCGCGGCAGGGCGTCGCAACCGAGCGCTTTGAAGACCAGCGGCAGATCGTCGGCCCGCACCAGACCATCCTTCATCACCGACGCGGTCAGCTCGGTGATCTGGTTCTGCACCAGATAACGCAGGGTCCAGAAACGCTCGATGCCGTTCTGGAAGCCGTTGTAAGCGGCATAAGCCGCGTCAAAGCCGGAGATGATGGAAAACAGCTGCGCGTCCTTGGGCTTGAACGGTGCGACCAGCGCTGCGGTGCGGCCATGTTTGGCGCACGCGATGATCTGCCATTGGTTGACCAAGTCGACATAGCGGCGCAGCGGTGAGGTGGCCCAGGTGTATTGCGCCACGCCCAGCCCTGCATGCGGCTGGGCGCGCGTGCCCATACGCACCTTGATGCCCGGTGCCATGCTGGCCTGGCTGCGGTAAATGCCGGGCAAGCCCAGCTCATGCAGCCAGCCGCCCCAGGTCGAATTAGCCAGAATCATGGCTTCGGCGACGATCAGGTCCAGCGGCGCACCGCGCTGTCGGGTGCTGATGCGGACTATTTCCGAGCCATCCGGCTCGTTCGTGCCGCTCAAATTGGCGTCCCCGACTTCCCCGGTTTCTCCGGCTTCTCCAGCCAACCCCGCTTCAAGCTTGAAGTTGTAGTCTGGCCGGTTGAAGTTTTCTGGCTTGCCGCGCACCACCTCGCGCCCCGCCTTCAAATGCTTGGCCAAGCGAAAGGCAAAGGCCAGCTCCGGCGCAAACGCGTAGTCCGCTGCGGTGGTGCCGGTCAAGCTGCCCTCGGTGATCACCGCGTCGAGCTTGTCGTGGCGCAGGTTGGCAGCGATGGGCACCAGTTCCAACTTGGTCTCGCTGCTCTTGACCGCCAGTGTTTCCTCATCCAGCGTGACGTAGAGCGACACTGCTGGGCAGTTGCGCCCTTCGATCAGCGTGTAAGCCTGCACCACCTCGTCCGGCAGCATGGTCAGCTTGCCGCCGGGCATGTAGACGGTGGACAGGCGTTCGCGCGCCACCTTGTCGATGGCGGAGTCCGGTAGGAAGGCCAAGCCGGGCGCTGCAATGTGCACGCCGAAAATGATTTCACCGCTGCCCAGGCCTTGCACCGACAGGGCGTCGTCAATCTCGGTGGTAGCCGAGTCGTCGATTGAAAACGCCTGCACCGGCGACAGCGCCAGTTCGTCCTTGATTTCCGGCGCGCTCAGGGCAGGGAAGCCGTGGCCTTTGGGGAATTGGTCGAACAAAAAGCGCTTCCAGTGGAACTGGTAGGGGCTCGAGATGGCACCGGCGGCGCTCAGCAAGTCCAGCGGCGCTTTGCGTGAACGGCGTGTCGCCTCGACCACCGCCTTGTATTCGGGGCCATTCTTGTCTGGCTTGAACAAAATCTTGTAAATCTGCTCGCGCACCGCGTCCGGGCAAGTGCCGGCGGTCAGGTCGGTGGCCCATTGCTCGATTTGCAATCCTTGCAGGCGCTTGCGCTCCAGCCCCAGCAGGGCGGCCTTGACGATTTCTTCAGGCGCTTTCTTGAACTGCCCTTTGCCTGCGCGGCGGAAGTAATGCGGCGCATCGAACAGGCAAAACAGCGCGGCGGCCTGGTGGGCGAGGCTGGCCTTGGCGTCAAAGTATTCGCGCGCCAGGTCGGCAAAACCGAACTCGTCCTCTGGCGCGAACTCCCACGCCAGGTCGAGGTCGATTTCCCGCGCCAAGCGTTGCCCTTCGGCAATCAGCTCGGCAGGTGCCGGTTTTTCGAACTTGAGCAGCACATTGGCTGCCTTCACTTTGACGCGCTTGCCCGAATCGAGCTCGATTTGCATCGAACTATCGGCTTCAGACATCACGCGGCCGGCGAGGAATTTTCCGGCGTCATCGAACAGTGCAAACATATGCACCGGATTGTCGCTTATCGAATGGGTGTGCCGGCCGGAGCGCTACGCCGGCTTGCTACGATGCCGCCAGCGCGCGGACGGCGAACCCGGCTCAGAGCCCGATCGCCGTGTCGCGCAAGCCCTCATCCGTCCTGGACTCACGATGTCATTTGCCCTGCACCGATTCAACACTTTGGCCGCTTTTTCAATGCTGATTGCAGCCGTTGCCATGCCCTGCCAAGCCGCCAGTTCGGCCGCCTCTTCCGCGTCGGACAGCGTGGCCGCGTCGGTGGGCAGCGTGTCCGGTTCCCTGAAAACATCGAGCGGCAGTTCCACCAAGGGCGACGGCGTTGCCGCCGGTGATTACAAAATCATCGATGTGGCCGCCGCGCCCGAGCAGCCAGGCATGGTGCGCTTGCGTCTGCAGGCTCAAGCTCAAGCCGAGGCTAGCGTGGTGCCGGAGGATTTCTTCCTCTATTTGCCGCAACACGCGCTGGATCAGAGCCGACTGGCACTGGGCCAGCAGGTGACAGCCCGCCCCCGCGCCTACGGCGTGGAGTTCTCCAACAGCCAGACGAAGCAAGCTTTCTACTTGGTGTTGGCTGACGAATGGTTCCGCGAGTTGGACAGCAAGCCCGTCTTGCTTTGAGGTTTGAGGTTTGATCTTTTTTAGTGCGCTGAAGCCCTCGCACCTGTCTTTTTGGCTGCTGGGGTGGGGCGCTGTCACTGCCATGGGGAATTGCCAAGCCAGCGGCTTGCGTTCCTGCGAGCAACCGCCGCAGATGAGCGCGGCCCAGCAGGACCGGCTGTT
>JBIIVZ010000347.1:0-3542 GCA_044339175.1 Roseateles sp. | reverse complement strand
CGCATTGTGCCCTGCTTGTGTTGCGCTGCAGCAAACGTGCCTCCCAAAGTCCGTCCAATTACACACCGCCCCGCCGCTTGACGAGGCACATCAACGTCGCCCCTTAGAATTCGCGCAGCCCAACCAAGCCGATCAAGCCGATCAACGCGGCCCTTGTTGTTTCACCCCCTGCTGGAGATTTGATGAACTCGCCCCTTGCCCCGTCTGAGCCGCACGTGATGCAAACCTATGGCCGCTTGAACATTGCGCTGTCGCATGGTCAGGGCTGCTGGGTCTGGGACGTCAACGGCCGACGCTATCTGGACGGACTGGGCGGCATCGCGGTCAACACACTGGGCCACGCCCACCCCAAGCTCGTTCCCGCGTTGCAAGAACAAGTCGCCCGCTTGATCCACACCAGCAACTACTACCATGTGCCCTTGCAAGAAAAGCTAGCCGCCAAGTTGTGCGAGCTGTCCGGCCTGAGCCGCGTGTTCTTTTGCAACAGCGGCCTGGAAGCTAACGAAGCGGCGCTGAAAATTGCGCGCAAATTTGGCCACGACAGGGGCAATACCGAACCCGAGGTGATGGTCTTCGAGGGCGCTTTTCATGGCCGCTCGATAGCCACCCTGTCGGCGACCGCCAACCCGAAGATCCACGCCGGCTTCGGCCCGCTGGTGCCGGGCTTTGTGCGCGTGCCGTTGAACAACATCGCCGCCGTCGAGGCCGCATTGGCAGCACACCCGCGCATCACCGCCGTCTTTTTGGAAACCATTCAGGGCGAAGGCGGCATCAACAGCGCCCGCATCGATTTTCTGCAGGATCTGCGCCGGGTCTGCGACGCACATGACATTTTGTTGATGCTGGACGAAGTGCAATGCGGCATCGGCCGCACCGGCAAGTGGTTTGCGCATCAATGGGCCGGCGTAGTGCCCGATGTGATGCCCTTGGCCAAAGGCCTGGGCAGTGGCGTGCCGATCGGTGCCGTGGTGTGCGGCCCGCGGGCCGACCATGTGCTGCAGCCGGGCAACCACGGCTCCACTTTTGGCGGCAACCCGCTGGCCATGCGGGCGGGCGTCGAGACGCTGGCCATCATGGAAGAAGAAGGCTTGCTGGCCAATGCGGCCCAGGTTGGGCTGGAGTTGACGGCCGCCCTGCAAGCGGGGCTGGCCGGCGTGGCCGGCGTGGTCGAGGTGCGCGGCCAGGGCTTGATGCTGGGCATTGAGCTGGATCGCCCCTGCGGTGCACTGCTCGGCCAAGCCGCCGAGGCGGGCTTGCTGATCAGCGTCACGGCCGAGCGCGTCGTGCGGCTGGTGCCGGCGCTGATTCTGAGCAGCGCTGAAGCGGCCCAGATGGCGGCCATACTTTGCCCGCTGATCAAGGCCTTTTTGGCGCTGCCCAAATGAAGCCCGGAGACAAACTGATGCGCCACTATCTGCAGTTCAAGGATTTCCGCGCCGAAGAATATGCGCATCTGTTCGAGCGTGCCGCCATCATCAAACGCCGCTTCAAGAACTACGAACGCTACCAACCGCTGGCGGACCGCACGCTGGCGATGATTTTCGAGAAAGCCAGCACACGCACCCGCGTCAGCTTCGAGGCCGGCATGTACCAGATGGGCGGCTCGGTCGTGCACCTGACCACCGGTGACAGCCAGCTGGGCCGTTCGGAGCCGATCGAGGACAGCGCACGCGTGATCAGCCGCATGGTCGATATCGTGATGATCCGCACCTTCGAACACACCAAGATCGAGCGCTTTGCCGCGCACTCGCGCGTGCCCGTCATCAACGGTCTGACGAACGAGTTCCACCCCTGCCAGATCCTGGCCGATCTGTTCACCTTCATCGAAGCACGCGGCATGAACCAGCGCGGCATCGTCGATGCAGATTGTCTGAAGGGTCGCGTGGTGGCCTGGGTTGGTGACGGCAACAACATGGCCAACACCTGGCTGCAAGCGGCCGAAATTCTGGGCTTCACCGTCCATGTCAGCACGCCGAGCGGCTATGAAGTCGACGCGGCCGTGGCCGGCATCCAGAACCGGGACTGCTACAAGGTCTTCAAGAACCCGCTGGATGCCTGCCGGGACGCCGATCTGGTCACCACCGACGTCTGGACCAGCATGGGCTTCGAGGCCGAAAACGAGGCCCGCCGCAGCGCTTTTGCGGACTGGTGCGTGGACCGAAAAATGATGGCCGTGGCCAAGCCCGATGCCTTGTTCATGCACTGCCTGCCGGCGCACCGCGGCGAAGAGGTGAGCGCCGACGTCATCGATGGCCCGCAATCGGTCGTTTGGGAAGAAGCCGAAAACCGCATGCATGTGCAAAAAGCGCTGATGGAGTATTTGATGCTCGGCCGGATCGGCTGAAGGCCCCGCCGCCAGCCGGTGACCGCGGGCTCGCTGTCCGTCATCAGCGCGGGCAGAAAGCTGCCGGCCAGCATGCGAGCCACCGACACCGCCAGACCGATCGGAGCCACCGGCACCGGGATGTCGCGTGTGCAGCCGGCCACTGCAGGCAGGGAGGCAGGGAGGCAGAGACAGGGAGACGGGCAATTTCGTAGCGCAGCCAGCCTCGAAGGAATCGGCGGCGGGGGCGCGGGAAGAGTCGGCAGACGACTGCAGATTGCGGCCGTGCCGGCGAGGTTTTGAAGCCACGCCGGGATGCGTCAGATCAGGCCAATGTCAGCCAAGCGTGGCATGCTCCGCCGCATATGAAAATAGCTTTGATCACCGATTTGCATGCCAACCGCGAAGCCCTCACGGCGGTGCTGGCCCATGCCCGCGCTCAGGGTGCCGAGAACTACGCCTTGCTCGGCGACTTTGTCGGCTACGGCGGCGACCCGGCCTGGGTGGTCGATCAGGTGCGCGACTTGGTCAGCCAAGGTGCTGCAGCGGTGATGGGCAACCACGACAGCGCGGTGGTCCACGGTGCCGGCCCCGGCATGCGCGACGACGCACGCGAAGCGGTCAATTGGACGCGCGCTCAGCTGAACTCCGAACAACTCGCCTTCCTGGCCGGTTTGCCGATGCAGGTGGTGCAGCAAGACCGGCTCTATGTGCATGCCAACGCCTTTGATCCGCCGAGCTGGGAATACATCCAAGGCCGTCTGGAAGCGATGCGCAGCTTGCACGCCACCGACTGCCGCTACACCTTTTGTGGCCATATGCACGAGCCGATGCTCTACCACCTGTCGAGCATCGGCAAGGCGGGCGAATTCACACCCGCAGCCGGCGTGCCCATTCCGCTGTTGCCCAACCGTCAATGGCTGGCCATCCCCGGCTCCTGCGGGCAGCCGCGCGACGGCAACCCGGCCGCTTGCTACGCCACCTTCGACACGCAGACGAGCGAGCTGACGTTTCAGCGCGTGCCGTATGACTTTGACGCTGCGGGTGATCGCATTCGCGCCGCCGGCCTGCCCGAACGCTTGGCCCAACGTTTGGCTGTCGGCGAATAGCCGCTGGCTCAGCCGCCCTCTCAGCCGCACGCCAAGCGCGCCCCTCCCAGGGGAATCAAGGGAAATCAAAGGGAACTGTCCATGCCACATACCGCTGCCGACTCGGTCGG
>JBIIVZ010000346.1:0-3544 GCA_044339175.1 Roseateles sp. | reverse complement strand
CAAGCTTGCGCAACTCTTCGAGGGTAGTTGCACCCAATTTGCGCCAGAGTATGTCGCCGTTCGCTCCAAAAGCCACGCTGAATGGCAGCCCGCCTTGGAGGTTGCCGAGCGTGCGGGCGAGGTCGGTCCCGGTCAAACCGGCCATGCCGACCGGAAATTCCACAGGAATCTTCTGGAGAAACTCCCGCACCGGCGTCGGCGCATCGACGGCCAAGCCTACAACCTGCCAGCCCTGCGCTGCGAATTCGCGCTGGAACTGCCCCAGTTCCGGCAACTCCTTGACGCAAGGTGCGCACCAAGTGGCCCAGAAGTTCAACAGCAGCGGTTTACCCCGAAAGTCGGCAGCGATCAGTTCACCCCCTTCGGGCCTGTCAAAGCGGGCCGACCAAAGCGCTTCGGTCTGTGCGGCTGCGGCGGCGAGTTCGCGGTTATGGCGCAGGGCCAGACCCAGGCCCAAAGCAGCCGCGCCGGTACCGGCTCCGGCAATCAGCAGGCGGCGGCGGTTTGAAAACAAACTCATTGAATAGCTTCTTCCATCAGTTTGCACAAGGCGGATAAATTGCCGCGTTCGCTGCGCCCGCGCGCATCGGTTTTGAGGGCACCGCGTAAATCGTCGAAGTCCAGAATGCTCAGGTGCACAGTGACCTGTTCGCCCAGGGCCGGGCAGGGGCTGGCGACGGACAACACGTCGATTTCCCGCCCGCGCGGCCCGGACGTGGCACCGACTTCGTAGTCCACGCCCTTGTTGATCAAGGCGATCTCGGCCGACTTGCTGTCGTCGCAAAACAGCTGCAGGTGGATGTTGGACAAGCGCGTCGCCGTGCCGCGCCAGACCGCGCCGCACAGGTGCGGGCGAAATTCTTCCAGCCTGGCCATCCATTGCGCGGCCATTTCACGCAGCGCGGCCAATTCGAGCGGTTGGGTGTCGGCGCAAAACAGCGCCAGATAGTCGCGTATTTCCTCTTCCAACTCGTCGTTGCTGGGCATGGCGGCGCGGCCGTTGCGCGCCAGGCCGAGTATCTTTAGCGCGCGTTGCTTGGCCGGGCCATATTCCATGCCGTCTTCGACGACGAGCCGGGCGGCGGTGGAGGCAATTTCAGCGCTGATGGGGTTATCGATGGGCATTTTGTTCAGGTTAACACCAGGGGTCTGCACGGCAGAAGGCGGCGTCAAGCGAAAGGTGGCCCCAGCGAGGACAGTTTTTGCCGGATTTGAAGCCTCATAGCTCGGCCATGGGGCGAAAAGACGGTAAAAAATGGACCGTTGCGGCGGCCGCCTTGCAGCCGCCGATCCTTCTGCCGCGCAGACCCCTAGTGTCGCGTCAAGCGCCATCTGTCGCCGTCCACTTGCCCTCGCCGCGCCTGGCGTTGTTGCAAGCCTTGCCCATGCCGCTGGGCATGAGCTGCAGCTTGCGCCTAGCCCTGCACGCCGATGGCGGCGCGGTCATGCGACATCTGACACTTGACGCGACACTAGGGCAATTCAACGCCGCCCATGCGAGCTTCGATGGTCGCGGCGCGGGACAGGACGTAGGGCGAGGCCGGGCGCTTTTCGAAGCGTTTCGGGGCCGGCAGCATGACGGCCAAGCGGGCCGCCTGGGAGGCCGACAACTGCCTGGCGTCAACTCGGAAGTAATGGCGCGCGGCTGCTTGGGCTCCGAACACACCTTCACCCCATTCGACATTGTTCAGATAGATCTCCAGAATGCGCCGCTTGCTCAGGGTGGCTTCCAGCATCAGGGTGATGACGAACTCCTGTGCCTTGCGGGCCAGATTGCGCTCGCCGCTCAAGAACAGATTTTTGGCCAGTTGCTGCGTGATGGTGGAGCCGCCCACGACCTTGGTGGCGGGTCTGATCGGCGCAAGGCTGTTGCTTATTCCGTTGCCGTTGTTGTTGCCGTTGCTGCGGCTGCTCGTCTGATTGCGCTGGACCCGTCTGTCGGCCCGTGCTTCTTCGCGCTGGTTGCGCTCCCAGGCCTTTTCAAGCGCGTCCCAGTCCACGCCGCCATGCTCGGCAAAGCCGGCATCCTCGCTGGCAATGACGGCGCGCCTCAGCGCTGCCGGCAGTTCGCTGCCATCGACCCATTGCTGACTCCAGGCCACACTGTGCTTTTCGACGCCCAAGCGCCAAATTTCGGAGCGCTGAAAGCTGGTTGATTGCGGCGCAATCCAGATCATCAAGACAATGCGGGCGGCAAAGTACAACTGCAGCACCAGCGCCGCCAGCAGCAAAAGCAGGAGCAAGCGTCCAAGGGCACGGCCCAAATTTTTCATGGGGAGCGGGTCAAGTGGCGTTTTTCAACGCCAGCTGCTGCCGGAGCTGCGCCAGCACAGCGGTGGTCGCTGGGCGCAAGCCGCGCCAGATCTCAAAGGCGGCGGCGGCTTGCTCCACCAACATGCCCAGGCCATCACGTGCCGTCGCTCCGTGGCTGCGGGCCCAGTCCAAGAAGTTGGCGGCCGCCGCGCCATACATCATGTCCACCACCAAGGCTCCCGGCACCAGCACTTGCGGCCCCACAGGCACGCCGGCACCGGCCAGGCTGGCGCTGGTGCCGTTGATGACGACGGAGTAAGCGCTGCCGCAGTCGTCCAAGCCGCTGGCGCTGATCAGCACGCCGTGCTGGTGCGCCCAGTCCAAGTGGGCATCGACCAGCGCTTGCGCCTTGGCCGGGCTGCGGTTGGCCAGTTTGATTTCGGCCGGACCGGCTGCGATCAAGCTGCCTAGCACGCCAGCCGAAGCCCCGCCCGCGCCCAGCAGCAAGACTCGCTGACAGGCCAAGCTGCGGCCGGCGTTGTGTTCGATGTCCCGTACCAGGCCAAGTCCGTCGGTGTTGTCCCCGAACCAGCCCTCGGCGTCAAAGCGCAAGGTGTTGACTGCTCCGGCCAACAGCGCGCGCGGACTCAACTGCTTGGCGAGGTGATAGGCCTCGAACTTGAACGGCACGGTGACATTGCAGCCGCGCCCACCGGCGGCGGCAAAGGCCTTCACCGTGGCGGGGAAGTCGTCTAGCGGGCACAACAGACGCTCGTAACTCAATGATTGAGCCGTTTGCAGCGCGAACTTCATGTGGATGAACGGCGACTGGCTGTGCGCGACCGGATTGCCGGCCACGGCGTAACGGGCCAGGCTGAGGTCAACAACAGGAGCGTCATTCATGGGTTTCGTGTACTCAAGGTAGTTTCTAGCCCGTCTTCTCGGGTGAAGCGAAAGCGCGAGGTGATCACCAGCACTTCGGCCCCTTTGCGCATGGCGGCAGTGAACGGGCCAAAAGGGCCGGCGGCCTGCACGATGGCCATCGCTCGGCGGTCCAAGTTGGCGTCGCCTGAGGAGGCGACGATGTCGGTTTCAATGATGCGGCCGCGCTGATCGACATGGATATTCATGGTCAGCTCGCCATACAGTTTGCGGCCCTTGTGTTCGGGGAAGTCGCGTGTGCCGCGCGCCTCGACGCGCCGCCGCAGGTTGTCGTAATACTGGGCGTAGACCACCTCGCGGGTGGCCGGGCTGATGTAGCGCTTGCGCGGCCGTGCGCTTTCTTCGTTGA
>JBIIVZ010000345.1:0-3545 GCA_044339175.1 Roseateles sp. | reverse complement strand
TTGACGATGGCCATGGAGTTCAGCCCTTATTTGGTGTTGGCGCGCAGCAGGCGCAGATTGACCAGCGACATGATGGCCACCATGAAGAAAATGACGGTCGAGATCGCCGCCGCCAGGCCGAAGTCCTGGCCCGAATCCTGGAAGGCGATGCGGTAGGTATAGGACACGAGAATGTCGGTCTGCCCGGCCGGCAGCGTGGTGTTCAGGTAGTCCGGCCTGCCGTCGGTCAGCAAGGCAATCAGCACGAAGTTGTTGAAGTTGAAGGCGAACACGCCCACCAGCAACGGCGTCAGCGGCTTGGCAATCAAGGGCACGGTGATCTTGAGGAAGTTGGTGATCGGCCCGGCACCGGCAATCGCCGAGGCCTCATACAGATCGGCCGGAATCGACTTCAATAGACCCGTGCACAGCACCATGATGTAGGGATAGCCCAGCCAGGTGTTGACGATCAACAGCATGGTCTTGGCCAGCACCGGGTCGGCAAACCAGGCCGGCTTGATGCCGAACAGGCTGTCCAAAATGGCGTTGATCTCGCCGAAATTCTGGTTGAACAGGCCCTTGAACACCAAGATGGAGATGAAGCCCGGCACCGCATAGGGCAGGAACAGCAGCGTGCGATAGGCGGTGCGAAAGCGCAACTCCTCCCAGTTCAACAGCACCGCCAAGGCCATGCCGATGGCCAGCGTGAACAGCACGGTCAGGGCCGAAAACAGCACGGTCCAAGTGAAGATCGACAGAAAGGGGCCGCGAAAGTCGGGGTCGAACAACATGCGGCTGTAGTTTTTGAAGCCGACGCCGACCTTGTAGCCGGGCTGCAGCGCCTCACCGGCAGCGCTTTCGAAAAAGCCGGTGTCCGGGTTGGGGCTGTAGGTGGTGCCGGTGGCGGCCTGGGTCAGCGAGCCATCGGCGTTGGCCTTCCAGACCTTGTTCAGCGGGCCGAACTCGCTCACGCCGAGGTAGTGAAGCTCATTTTGGCCAAGCGCAAGCCCAGGCATGGGCTCGGACTGGGAACTCAAGCTCAGCACCAGGCCCATCAGCGCCCGACGGTGGCGCAGCACTTCATTCAAGGGCAGCGCGGGGCTCAAGCGAAGCTTCATCGCAGTCGTTCCGGCATCTGCCGCCTGCATGTCCACCCTGGCCTGCGGCTCTTGCAGCGTCAGCGCAGGCGACACCCAGGCCACTTGGCCGGGGTCACCCCGCTCGTCCACCGGCCTCAGTGCCATGCGGAACCCGGACCCCTCGGCATGCAGGCTGAAGCGCATCAAATGGGTGTCGTCGGGCACGCTTTGTTCGAGCAGATAGCCGCGCACCCGCTCCTGCGTGAGCAGGTTGCTGGACGAGTAATTGGTGAAGCCGATCTGGGCCGTGTAGAACAGCGGAAAGGCCACAAACACCAACATGCCAGCGATACCGGGAAACAAATAGCGGTAGGCAAAGGCGATATTCGACAAATACACAAAGAAGCCGGCCGACAGCAGCACCAGCAGACCCAGAGCCCAGCCGAGTTGCCCGGCCGCGAAGACGTTGAACACCAGATAGAGGCTGACCAAGGCCAGCGCCACCGTCAGTGGCCATTTGAGGGCTGCAGTGAAACGGCTCGCAGGTGATGGGGCCTGGCCTTGCAAGCGGCGGCTCATTTGTTCACCATCATGCGTGCGGCCGCGCCGTCGAGGGCCTCTTTGGGTGACTGCAGACCGTTGGTGATGGCTTCCAGGGCGGCATCCATGGCGGTCCAGAAGCGGCCGACCTCGGGAATGTTGGGGACCGGTTGGCCCAACCGGGCGTTCTCCATCGTTGCGCGTATCGCCGGGTCGGCTGCCAATTCAGCATAGAAGGCCTTGTTGGCCGGCACGCCGATCGGAACATCGTCGTTGATGGCTTTCAGGCTCTCGACCCGCATCAGATGGTTTTCGATGAACTCGCGGGCGATGTCCTTGACTCGGCTCGGTGCGGCAATCATGCAGCCGAGCACACCGACAAAGGGCTTGGACGGTTGTCCGGCGATGACGGCGGGAATGGGCGCGACGCCGAAGTCGATCTTGCTGCGTCGCGCGTTGTCCCAGGCCCAGGGGCCGGAGATCATCATCGCCACTTGGCCGCGGGCAAAGCCACCCTCCATCTCGGCATAGCGCGCCCCCTTGGGCAAGTAGCCTTGCTTCAGCAGTTTGTCCAGCATTTCGCCGGCCTTGACGGCACCGGCGTTGTTGACGCTGACCCGGCGCGGGTCGAGGTCACCGTTGGCGTCGCGACCGAAGATCTCACCGCCCGCACCGGCGAACAGCGGCCAACTGAAGAAGCTCTTGTTGAAATCCCAAAGGATCGCCTTCTTGCCCTGCAGGGCGAGGCGTTGGTCGAGCGCCATCACTTCGTCAAAAGTGGCCGGGGGCGTCTTCACCAAGGCCTTGTTGTAGATCAGGCCGACCGCTTCGATCGCGATCGGGTAGCCCCAGGTGCGACCCCGGTAGTTGAAGGCGGACCAAGCCGATGCCTCAACTTCTTGGGTCAGTCGTTTGCCCGGTCGCACCGGCACGATCAAACCGGCCTTGGCCCATTCGCCGACCCGGTCATGGGGCCAGCAAAAAATATCGGGCCCCTTGCCGGCACCAGTCGATTGCTGGAATTTATCCGGCGCATCGACCGGATGCTCGACGGTCACCGCCACGCCGGATTTTTTGGCAAAGGCATCGCCGACCTTTTGCAGGCCGGTGTAACCCTTGTCGCTGTTGATCCAAACCAGCAATCTCAGGTCCTCCTGCGCTTGGCTGGCTGGGGTGAACTGCAGCAGACCGGCGGCCAGCGTGGCCAGCAGAACCAGACGTTGGCTCATGGCGTGGCTCCGCTCAAGCGCCGCAGCGCTTGGCCCTGGGCGTTGAAGACATAGCAGGCCTCGGCCGGCAAGCTCAGGTTCAGGATGTCGCCGTTGCGGACGCGCTTACGGCCATCAAACTCGCAGGTCAGGGCCTCGTCGGCACCGGGGTAGTTGCAATAGGCGTGGGTGCTGCTGCCCAACGACTCGACAAAGGTGACGCTGGCCTGGATGACGTTCTCGGCACCGGCACCGGCATCGGTACCCGTGCCCGTGCCCACCGCCACGAAATGCTCGGGCCGCAAGCCCAGCGTGACCGGCTCGCCCACGCGCGCCGCCGCGCCCTCCACCTCGGCACGTATGCGAGCCCCGGAGGCCAACTGGACGGTGACGCCGTGAGCGGCTGTCTCGACCAATTCGCCCGCGATGAAATTCATCTTTGGCGAGCCGATGAAGCCGGCCACAAACAGGTTGTCGGGATGCTCATACAGCTCCAGCGGTGTGCCGACCTGTTCGATCTTGCCGGTGGACAGCACCACGATGCGGTCCGCCAGCGTCATCGCTTCGACCTGGTCATGCGTGACGTAGACCATCGTGGTCTTCAAGTCCTCATGCAACTTGGCGAACTCATAGCGCATCCGCACGCGCAGCGCTGCGTCCAGATTGGACAGCGGCTCGTCAAACAGGAACACCGTCGGTTTTTGCACGATGGCTCGGCCAATCGCGACCCGCTGGCGCT
>JBIIVZ010000344.1:0-3546 GCA_044339175.1 Roseateles sp. | reverse complement strand
GGCCGCCGGGAGCATCGCCAACACCTGCGGCCGGCTGGACGCCGCCTGGGAAGTGCTGCGGCAGATCCCCGACCCGGAAGTGCCGGTCATCTCGCTCTGCGAGCTGGGCATCGTGCGCGGTCTGCGCGAGACGGCGGGTGGGCTGGAGGTGGTGCTGACGCCGACCTATTCCGGCTGCCCCGCCACCGAGCTGATTCAAGACGATGTACGGGCGGCCTTGGCGGCTTTTGGTGACGTGCAGATTGTTTTGCAGCGCGCACCGGCCTGGACCACCGACTGGATCAGCGCCGAGGGCCGCGAAAAGTTGCGTGCCTACGGCATTGCCCCGCCCGGTGCTGCCGGGCCGCTGGCCGGTGGCGAAAGCCGACCGATTCGCTTGGTGCACCGCGCGGCATTGACAAAGCTGGCCTGCCCGCGCTGCGGCTCGGAACACACCGAGAAGCTCTCGGCCTTCGGCTCGACCGCGTGCAAGGCGCTTTACCGCTGCCTCGCCTGCGCCGAACCGTTCGAATATTTCAAACCGATTTGATCGAGGCTTGCGCTGCCATGAGCTTGCACTTCCACCCCCTGACCGTGCGTGCGGTCACCCCCGACACCGACGAAGCCATGATCGTCAGTTTTGCCGTGCCGCCCGAGTTGGCCGAGACGTTCAGCTTCACCCCAGGCCAGTACCTGACCCTGCGCCACGAGGTGGACGGCCAAGACCTGCGCCGCTCCTACTCGATCTGCGCTGGCGTGGACGACGTTGAACTGCGCGTCGGCGTGCGGCGGGTCGATGGCGGCGTGTTTTCCACTTGGGTCAACCGCGCGCTGAAGGCCGGCGATGTGATCGAGTCCTATCCGCCGCAGGGCCGGTTTTCGTTGCCGACCGATCTGGTCAGCGCGCCACCTGAAGCTCGGCAGGACGCTCGGCACGTTGCGCGCCACTACCTCGGCATCGCCGCCGGGTCTGGCATCACGCCGATTTTGTCCATCATGAAGACGGCTTTGGCGCGCGAGCCGCACAGTCGCTTCACGCTGATTTATGCCAACCGCAGCCAAGCCTCGACGATGTTCAAGGAAGAGATCGAGGACCTGAAGAACCGCTACATGACGCGCTTGTCCCTGTACAACGTGTTTTCCCGCGAACTGGTCGACGCGCCGCTGCTGGCGGGGCGGCTGGATCGCCACAAGGTGGGCGAGTTTTTGAAGCTGCTGGTGCCGGCCGCCCGCATCGACCAGGCCTTTGTCTGCGGCCCGTTCGAGGTCAATGACGAAGCCGAAGCCGCCTTGCTGGCCGCCGGCGTGCCCGAAGAGCGCATCCACGTCGAGCGCTTTGGCACGCTGGAAATGCAGACCGGCAAGCCCGCGCCGCACAAGGTGCTGGCCGGTGACGCCGACAGCGCCCGCGTGGTGGTGATTCGCGACGGCATCAGCCGCGAAATCGAGTTCGCCAAGACCGACGCCAGCTTGCTGGACGCCGCCGCTCGCGCCGGCATGGACGTGCCGTTCTCCTGCAAGAGCGGTGTGTGCTCCACTTGCCGCTGCAAGCTGATTGAGGGCGAGGTGCGCATGGACAAGAACTTTGCGCTCGACAAAAACGAGCTTGCTGCCGGTTTCATCCTCAGCTGCCAAGCCCATGCGCTGACGCCGCGCGTGGTGATTTCTTTCGACGAACGCTGATCCCGAGCCCCAAGCTCAAAACACTCACATGGCCAGAGGACGTGCACCCGGTTTCGAGTTGCAGCGAGAAGAAATTCTCAGCGCTGCGGCCACCCTGTTTGCCCAGAAAGGCTATCCCGGCACCTCGATGAACGAGGTGGCGCTGGCCTGCCAGGTCTCCAAGCCGACGCTTTATCACTATGTGCGGGACAAACATGAGCTGCTGGTGCAGATCTGCGAAACCCATGTGCAAGGCTTGGCCCTGCTGGTGCAGGAGGTCAGGGCGCAAGACCTGGCACCGGAAGCCCATTTGCGCGCGCTGATTGCCCGCTTTGTGCAGAGCTACGGCCAGGCGCAGAACCAGCACCGGGTACTGACCGAGGACGTCAAGTTCCTCAACGACGACGACCAGCAGCGCTTGCTGGTGATCGAACGCCAAGTGGTGGCCGCTTTTGCCGAGGCGGTGGCGGCGGTGCGGCCAGAACTGCAGGACGCGCGGTTGCACAAGCCGCTGACCATGCTGCTGTTCGGCATGATCAATTGGACTTTTACTTGGCTGCGGCCGGATGGCGCGCTGACTTACGAGGAAATGGCCCCGATGGTGGCTGATTTATTCTTCGGTGGTCTGGGTGCCGTGCAGTTGCCGCCGGAGCAGACTCTTTGATACCAACAACCCGAAGGAGACAACGATGATGAGTAAAAACGCTAAAAAATCGCTGCTGGCGCTGGCTGCCAGTGCTGTGCTGTTGGGCCAGGCTTTTGCCGATATCAATGTCGGCGTGACCGTCTCGGCCACCGGCCCGGCAGCTTCGCTGGGCATCCCTGAAAAGAATACCTTGAGCCTGATGCCGACCACGATGGGCGGGCAAAAGGTCAACTACATCGTGCTGGACGACGCCTCCGACACCACGTCGGCGGTGGCCAACACGCGCAAGCTGATCACCGAGCACAAGGTCGACGTCATCATCGGTTCGACCACCACGCCGAACTCGCTGGCGATGATCGATGCGGCGGCCGAGTCTGGCACGCCGATGATTTCGATGGCCGCTTCGGCCCGCATCGTCGAGCCGGTGGACGCCAAGAAGCGCTGGGTCTTCAAGACACCACAGAACGACATCATGATGGCGCTGGCCATCGTCCAGCACATGGTGGCTGCGGGTGCCAAAACGGCCGGCTTCATCGGTTTTGCCGATGCCTACGGTGAAGGCTGGTATCAGGAATTCACCAAGATTGCCGAGCTGAAGGGCTTGAAAGTGGTGGCGTCCGAGCGCTACAACCGCACCGACACGTCGGTGACCGGGCAAGTGCTGAAGCTGGTGGCAGCCAAGCCCGATGCGGTGCTGATCGGCGCTTCAGGCACGCCGGCCGTGCTGCCGCAAAAGACGCTGAAGGAGCGCGGCTACACCGGCAAGTATTACCAGACCCACGGCGTCGCCAACAACGACTTCCTGCGTGTCGGTGGCAAGGACGTTGAAGGCACCTTCTTGCCGTCCGGTGGTGTGTTGGTGGCGGCGCAATTGCCGGCCGATCACCCGGTCAAGAAGAGCGCCCAAGACTATGTGGCCAAGTACGAAGCGGCTTTTGGCAAGGGCACGGTCTCGACCTTTGGCGGCCACGCCTGGGACGCCGGCCTGCTTTTGCAGGCTGCGGTGCCGGTGGCGCTGAAGAAGGAAAAGCCCGGCACGCCAGCCTTCCGCGCCGCTCTGCGCGACGCGCTCGAAGGCGTCAAGGAGTTGCCCGGTGCCCACGGCGTGTTCAACATGTCCCCCAACGACCACCTCGGCCTCGACCAGCGCGCCCGCGTGATGGTCAAGATCGAGAATGGGGCTTGGAAGTACACCCCTTAGTCTTTGTGGGTCAGACCGCCCGAAGGTACACCTGAGTAGCTCAGACCCCAACTGATTA
>JBIIVZ010000343.1:0-3547 GCA_044339175.1 Roseateles sp. | reverse complement strand
ATGACAGAACACCCGAAGGCAAACGCGATGAAACACGCCAACAAGTTCCCCCCGACTTTCCCGGCTTTCCCGGCTGTTGATCGGCGGGCGGCGCACTTGCGCCCAGCTTTGCTACAGCTCCGACCGCGCCGACCGCTTCAATTGGCCGCCGCCCTGGCCGCCGTCTCCTTGCTGACGCTGTGCCCGGCGGCTGGCTGGGCGCAGACGCTGCCGGGTGGCCTGAACATCGTGCAGGGCCAGGCCACGGTCACCACACTGGGCCATGCGATGACGGTCAGCAACTCGCCGAACGCCATCCTCAACTGGAACAGCTTCTCAATCGGGGCCCAGAACAGCGTGCGCTTCGAGCAGCAAAACGCGGCCAGCCAAGTGCTCAACCGCGTCACCGGCAATGACCCCTCGAGCATTCTGGGGCGGCTCAGCAGCAACGGCGGGGTCTGGCTGTTGAACCCGAACGGCGTGTTGTTTGGTGCCGGTGCGCGTGTCGATGTGGCGAGCCTGGTCACATCCACGCTCAATTTGAATGACAGCGATTGGCTGGCCGGCCGCCGCCTGTTCACCGGCAGCAACCCCGGCGGCTCGGTGCTCAATCAAGGGGAATTGCGCAGCAGCCTGGGCGGCAGCGTTTGGCTGCTGGGCGGCAATGTGCGCAACGAGGGTTTGATCGACGCACCGGGCGGCCAAGTGGTGTTGGCGGCCGGCCACAGCATCGAGCTGCTGGATACCGGCGCGCCCCGCTTGAGCGTGCGCGTGACCGCCTCCGCCGGCGAAGCGCTGAACCTGGGCACCTTGGCGGCCGCCGGTGGGCGCATCGACATTCACGCCGTCGTGGTCAACCAGCAAGGCATCGTGCGAGCCGACACGCTCAGCAGCGGCGCGCAGGGTGAAATTCTGTTGCGCGCCAGCCAAGCCTTGAATTTTTCGGCCGACAGCAGCACCCGAGCGGACGGGCCGAGCGGCGGCCAGATCACGCTGGACAGCGGCGGCAACGGAGCGACGCTGGTTCACGGCGAGGTCAGCGCTTTGGGTACCAAAGGCCGGGGCGGCGAGATCACGCTGTTGGGCCGCCAAGTCGGCTTGATGGACGCGGCCCGCCTCGACGCGTCGGGCGCGGCCGGCGGTGGCCAGGTGCGGGTCGGCGGTGGGCGGCAAGGGCTGGATGCCAGCGTGCCGAACGCCGAGGCGGTGTTTTTTGGCCGCAACGCCAGCATCAGCGCCGATGCGACAACCCAGGGCGATGGCGGCCGCATTATTTTGTGGAGCGACCACTCGACCCGTGCCTTTGGCAGTTTGAGCGCGCAAGGCGGGCGCTTGGGCGGCGACGGCGGCTTCATCGAAACCTCGGGCGGCTGGCTGGATGCCCGGCCCTTGCGCATCAGCACCAGCGCGCCGCTGGGCAAGGCTGGGCAATGGTTGCTGGACCCTTACGACGTGTACATCATCGATGGGGCACCGGGATCAAATTTCGACGCGAACTTCCAGGCGACCGGCGACAACGCCGTCATCGACTCGGCCATCTTGATCGCGGCGCTGAACAGCGGCATTGACGTGACGGTTTCGACTGGTGCCGCCGGCAACACCGGCACGCAGGGGGGCGACATCACGCTGAGCAGCGCCAACATCGTGGCGGGCGGCAACGCCTCCACGCTCGGGGCTTTGAGCTTGCAAGCCGACCGCAATATCTGGTTGCTGAGCTCGGTGATCAGCAGCCTGGATCAGCCCTTTTCCATCACTTTGAGCGCCGCGCGCGGTGCTGCCGGTCTTGGTGCCATCGACATCTCTGGCTCGACGATGAACAGCCGCGGCGGCAACATCAGCCTTGGCGGACTTGGCTTGGCTTCGGGGTCGTTGGCGACAGCGCCCCTCGCTGCTGCGGTGGGCTTTGGCACCGCAGGTACCGGCGTCAGTTTGAGTCATTCGACACTGAGCGCAGGCGCTGGAACGCTGTTGATTCAGGGTGCCAGTGCGGCCGCCGTCGCGCCGCTGGGCGTCAAGCTGGACAACACGACGGTGTCTGCGGCTGTGATTGACATCAACGGGTGGGCGGCCGGTGAGTTGGGTGGCACCGGGGTGGAAGTCGATGTCTCATCGTTGCAAGCCGACAAACGCCTGTTGCTGAACGGGACGGGGACGGCGACCGGGGTGTCCGTCTGGACCGGCTCGTCGTTGACGGTTTCACCGGCGCTGGTGAACAGCACCGATGTGCTCTCCATCACCGGCCACAGCACGGCGGCAGGCGGCGTGGGCGTCAAGCTTGACGGCTCGCTGGACGAGCGCGGCCTGCAATTGAGCGTCTCCAGCGCGGCCGGCTTGACGATTTTGGGCAGCGGCTTGGCCGGCGACACCGCCGTGCTGCTGTCGGGCTTCAACAGCAGCTTGGCACCGGTGATCGATGCTCGAAGCAGCAGCGGGCTGGTGGACATCCGCAGCCTCAGCAATCTCGGCAACATCGAACTGGCGCAGGCTCAGCTGCACGGCTCCAGCAGCGGCTTGACGATTGCCGGCGCGCAGACCGATATCCTCGCCTCAAGCGTCAACGCCGCCGGGCCCGTGCGTGTTTTCAGCAACATCACCACGCTGGACAACACCAGTTCCATCAGCTCCAGCGCCACCGGCGACGCGGTCGTGTTGGCCGGCAGCGCAGGCAATATGAGCCACTTCGTCAACCAGGCGGGCAGCAGTGGGGTGCAAGCCAACCAAGGCCGTTGGCTGATTTATGCCACCGATCCCCAAAATGCGACCGACTTTGCACCCGGCAGCTTGGCTTATGACTTCAAACAATATGGCGCCACCTACCCGCAAGCGCCGGTGGCGGCGGGCGTCGGCAATGGCTATTTGTTTTCCACCGCCTTCACCGCGACGGCGGTCGGCAATGTGAATGCCAAGCCCTACGACGGGAACCGCGACGCGACGAGCACCGGCTTGAATTTCAGCGGTTTACTGTCCGGCGACACGGTGGCTTCGCTGTCCTTGGTCGATCCCTTGCAGTTTGCCGACAAGAATGCGGGCTTGGCCAAGGCGGTGGACCTGGGCGGGCTGACCGCCACCTTCGAGGACGCGAACTTGAAGCCGGTCTATGGCTATGTGTTGCAAAGCAGTTTGATCGGCGACATCAACCCGAAGCAGCTCACCGGTGTGGTGACAGGTACGCCAAAGGTCTACGACGCCGGCATCGCCGCCGCAGCGACTGTCTCATCATTCAGCGGCTTGGTGGGCACCGAGTTGGTGAGCGTGCTGGCCAGCGGCAACTTTGACAACAAGAACGTCGGCAGCGGCAAGTCCCTGAGCCTGGGCTACACCGTGCAGGACGGTTCGGGCGGTGGTTTGGCCAGCAATTACGTCTTCGCGCCGGTGATGGCTGCGGTGACCGCCGACATCACCGCCGCCAGCCTTGCTGTCACCGGACTGAGCGCCAGCAACAAGGGCTACGACGCCAATCGCAATGCCACGCTGACCGGCATCGCCTCGTTCACTCCGCTGGGCAGCGATCAACTGACCCTCGGCGGCAGCGGGCTGGCCAGCTTTGCCGACAAGAATGTTGGTATCG
>JBIIVZ010000342.1:0-3550 GCA_044339175.1 Roseateles sp. | reverse complement strand
CGCTGCAACGACGGATCGGGCTTGTCGGTGCCTCCGGGCAAAGCGACTGGCTGCAGCAATAAATCCAGCGACGCAGGCATTTCCAGCCGTAACTTCGGCCCCGCCGAGGCACTCACCTTCACCTCGCGAATGGTTGGCGCGACCCGGCGCGGTGGTTTGTTGACAACTCGACTTGCCGCGGCCAGCTGGCGGGCCATGTTGTCGGTGTTGCCAGTTTCAGCCGCTCCGACCATCTTTAACGGCCGGGCGACTTTCGCAGCGCCTGTACTGCCAGCGATACCTGCTGTTTGCGGCACCGCCGAGCTTGCTTGCGCACTCGCGAGCGCGGCGCTCAGAGCCGGTGAGAAGGGCTGCGGTGTGAACTGCGCTGCAACGATGCCGTCTTGCTGTGGGAGGGGCCGTTGCGCAAGCGATGCCGAGGACGGGTTTGCTGTTTTCGATGGGTCGATGAAGGCGGTGTATTGACGCGTCAATCTAGCGGGGCAGCCAAGCTTCAGCGTGATGCTGACAATGGGCTCTTGCATCGGCAGAGCGGCCTGAATGAGCAGCGCTTGGGAGGCGGGATCGCTGCCCCCGACAATTTGCAACTGCAGCAACTTCGGCGGCACCGGGTGGTCGCCGACCCAAACTTCAGCCCGTACACAATCGGCACCGAGCGATTCGCCGGGATTCAAAGAAACCGGAAACCGCAAAACCAACGACTCCCCCAGAGAAGACAAGGTTGACGGATTACCAACACCCAATGCCCAGCCATTCACTGGCAGGCACAGCAGGTGGAGTGTCAATAAAAAAGCTCCCAGTTCAACGGGGAGCCTTGGGTGATTTACCGCAGCTGGAGACCGGTGCATGCCGAATGAGTCTGTTGTTCAGCTTACTTTAACATGGCACCGGATCACGACTTCCCACGCTGTCCTGACGAAGCTTAAGGGCGGTCTCGACGGCACCGCGTGCACGCAGCCAGCGGCACCACGCTTAAGCATGGCTCGTACGCGTCGATCACAATGGGCGCACAAGGCAGCGTTCTACTGTCACTACAGCGACAAAGCATGAACAGCACGGTTCTTACAATTATTGAACGCGGAAATATCGACGCAGGTTCGTGGTTTTCCAAACTATCTTCGGCATTGCGATCGGACATTCTTTCGAGAGCGACCGTTCGCCGGTTGGGCGACGGGGCCTTGGTGTCCTGCCGCGGCGACACCGCCGAAGAATGGGTCGGAGTTGCCAAGGGCGCAGTCAGGGTCAGCTCGGTTTCTCTGTCAGGCAAGCAGGTGTCGCTAACCTATGTCGAACCCGGCACTTGGTTCGGCGACATCTCTTTGTTCGACGGTCTACCGCGCACACACGATGCGGCAGCCCATGGCGACACCAGTTTGTTGGTGGTGCGCAAACCCGACTTCAAGGAACTGCTTCAGCGCCATACCGAGCTCTACGAAGCGCTGCTGAGGCTGAACTGCCGTCGTCTGCGGCTGATGTTCGATGTGGTGGAGGATCTCAACACGCGGCCGCTGGCGGCACGTTTGGCCAAACAGATTTTGTTGCTGGCGCGCTCCTACGGCGTGCCACAGGGCGAGGAAATCCGCATCGGCTTGCAGTTGGCGCAGGAAGACTTGGCGCAACTGCTGGGTGCCTCACGGCAACGCGTCAACCAAGAGCTGAAAGGCTTTGAGCGTGATGGCGCAGTCAGAGTCGAGCCCACGCGCCTGGTGGTCTTGAGCAAGGAAAAATTGCTGGTCATTGCCAGCCGGTAGTCAGCGACGCGCACGCTGACATCTGTTCTTTCAATTCAACACGATAAAGAGACTCATGGAAGCATTCACAGGCACACGCACAGTCAGTCATGCAATGGATATCGACGCCTTGACCGGCTGGCTTTGCCAGCACGTCGAGGGCTTTGCAGGCCCCTTGAGCATCGAGCAATTCAAGGGAGGGCAATCCAACCCGACCTACAAGCTCGATACCCCAGGCCAATCCTATGTGATGCGCTCCAAGCCCGGTCCCGTGCAAAAACTGCTGCCGTCTGCGCATGCCATCGAGCGCGAGTTCAAGGTGATGAAAGCGCTGCAACACAGCGACGTGCCGGTGCCCCGCATGCTCGCCCTGTGCGAGGACGAGTCGGTCATCGGCCGCGCCTTCTACATCATGGAGTTCATGCCAGGCAGAGTGTTGTGGAATCCAGCACTTCCAGGCATGACAGTGTCCGAGCGGGCGGCCATCTTCAACGAGATGAATCGTGTCATCTCGCTCTTGCACAAGGTTGACTTTGCAGCAATCGGGCTGTCTGCCTACGGCAAGCCGGGTAATTATTTCGAACGTCAGATCGGCCGCTGGAGCAAGCAGTATCTGGCCTCGGTGACGGAGCCGATCGAGTCGATGGAGCGGCTGATCGAATGGCTGCCAGCACATATTCCGACGTCCGCACTGGACGAGCGTGAGGTGTCGATCGTTCACGGTGACTTTCGTCTGGATAACCTGGTTTTCCACCCAACCGAACCCCGCGTCATCGCGGTACTGGATTGGGAGCTATCGACGCTGGGCCACCCGCTGGCGGACTTCAGTTATCACTGCATGACGTGGCACATCGAGAGCTCAGGCGGCGCGCGCGGACTTGCCGGTCAGGATTTGGCGGCACTTGGTATTCCCGACGAGCTCAGCTATGTACGGAGTTACTGCGAACGCACTGGACGCAGCGATCCGGCGGTCGTGATGCAGGATTGGAACTTCTATTTGGCTTACAACATGTTTCGCCTGGCGGCGATCCTGCAAGGTATTGCCAAGCGCGTGGTCGATGGCACAGCAGCCAGTGCGCAAGCCAGAGAGGCTGGCGCGGGTGCCAAACCGCTGGCCGATCTGGGCTGGCAGTTCGCGCAACGGGGCTGACTCGGCAAGGCCGGGCCGGGCTGGGCTGGGCTGTTTGCCTCAGCCCGCAGTTCCAACTCTCATTCAGGCACGGAGCTTTGCCAAGCGACCGAAGTGGTGGTGGGCCAAGGGCTGCGGTCCGACAAGCGGCTGTTAACCGAGGCGGCCTCCTTGCAAGCGATCTCCAGCACTTTGACCAAGCCTTGGATCTTGTCCAAATCAGCCTCAGCCATCGCGCTGCGCAAATAGACATTGCCGCGCATCGTCATCAACACGAAGGGGTGGCCTTCGGGCAATAGGTCTTGGCTGGCTTGGGCCAAAGCCACGCTCAACTCCCCGTCCAGCCACGCTGCAGTCAACTCCTTGTTCACCCCAACCGCACCAAAACGTTGCCGAACCAGCTTGGAGCTGATCTGCCCCAGCTTGGGAAACATCACCAGCCAACGCATTTCCTCGGGCGTATCGGTATCTACGCGGGTCTTCAGCGTGTCGGTATAAGCCTCGAAAACAGCGCTTTCCAACGTTTCCATCAGCTGCCGACAAAGCACCATCATTTGCAGGTCACTGTGCAGGCGCAACTCGCAGCGCATACGCAACTCGTTGCCGCTGATGTAGGCACGCTGTGACGCTGCCCACTCGATACGCAAGGCACCTGGCAAGGCCTTGGGTTGCTCGATCAAAAAGCCCTTCC
>JBIIVZ010000093.1:0-7790 GCA_044339175.1 Roseateles sp. | reverse complement strand
TTGCGGGTGGACAGCGACACGTCGTAGTTCAAGCCGGCCTGCACCGTCATCATCTTGAACACACCGGGCACGCCGCCCCAGGGATGCGGCTCGAACGAGCCCTGCCCTGGCGTGCCGATCGGATAGCTGTTCGTGCCGGCAGGATTGAGTGCATTGAAGCCCGCCGTCAGGTCATGCACCTGAACGGCGTTGTAGCTCATCACCGGGTCGACCCGGCCGAAGGTGTAGCTGTTGCCGACGAAGAGAATCGAGATCGGGTCGGCCGCCCTGGCCAGTGGCGCGGCGGCCAACAGCGCCAACAAAAGGGCGGGCGCGGCCCGGCGCAAAGGGTTCGAGTTCATGGTTGCTTGTCTCCAGTCTGATTTTTCATCCGTCGGCGAATCGGCCCGGCTCGGCAGCGCGACAACGTGGCCGGACTATGCGGAGTCGCACGCCATGCGTCAAATATCTGGCACCGGCGCTAGCCATACCTTTTGCATATGATGCGGCGATGGATCTTCGCCAACTGCGCTACTTTCAAGCCGTCGCCGACGAGGGTCACATGACGCGGGCTGCCGCCAAGCTGGGCATTCAGCAACCGCCGCTGAGCCAGCAGATCAAGGCGCTGGAGCAGCAACTGGGGCTGCTGCTGTTCGAGCGCCACCCCAAGGGCGTGACGCTGACCGAGGCGGGCCGCCTGTTTCAAGTCGAGAGCCGCAAGATCCTTCAGGACATGGCCAGCATGGAACAGCGCATGCAGCGCTTGTCGCAAGGCGAAGAAGGCCGGGTGGCCGTCGGTTTCACCAGCTCGGCGGCCGCCCACCGCTTCACGCCGCAAGCACTGCGCGAGTGCCGGCGCCGCTACCCGGACATCACGCTGAGCTTGAGCGAAAACAATGCCGCCGAAATCACCGAGGCGGTGTTGGACCAACGGCTGGACTGCGGCTTGATCCGCGTGCCGGTGGCGCAGCCGGACGACTTGGTGTTCGAGACCCTGTTCCGCGAGCCGGTGGTGGTGGCCTTGCCGCTCGATCACCGGCTGGTGCAGGGCCGCAGCGCGCCCACCGTCCGGCTGAGCGATCTGCACGACGAGGCGCTGATCCTGGCGCGCCGCCCGGGAGCGCCGGGGCTGTATGCCAATTTGCTGGCGTTGTGCTTGGCCGCAGGCGTCAAGCCCCGCATTGCCGCTGAAGTGGAGCGGATGGTGACGAACCTGAATCTGGTGGCGGCCGGTGCCGGCATCAGCGTCGTGCCGGCCTCGATGCAGGGGCTGCATGCCGACGCCATCGTCTACTGCCCCTTGCTGGAGGGGCAGGCGCTGGACGCCCCAATGACCCTGGTGCACCGCAGACTGGACCGCTGCGGTGCCAGCGCCACCTTTCTGGCCTTGACGCGCCGGCTCGCTCTGCCCTGGCAAGGGGTGGGGCCATGACGAAGCGTCTCTCGCGCCGCCAGTGCCTGGTGGCGGGCCTGGGCACCCAGCTCGCCCTGCGGCCTTGGGCAGCGCAAGCACAGACGCAGACACCCTGGCCTAACCGGCCGATCCGGCTGACCGTCGTCTACCCGCCGGGCGGCATCAGCGATCTGGTGGCACGCGCGCTGGCCGAGCACCTCAGTCTGGCCTTGAGCGTTCCCGTCTTGGTCGAGCATCGCGCAGGAGCGGGCGGCAGCACCGGCATGGAGGCGCTGGCCAAGGCCAAGGCCGACGGCTACACGCTGGCTTTTTCGGCCATCACGCCGCTGACGCTGAACCCCTGGCTCGGCCGTGTGGCCTACGACTCGGCCAGCGACTTCACCCCACTGGCCAGCGTCATGCACACCCCGGTGCTGTTGGTTGCCACCCCGGCCTTTGCCGCGAAGACTCTGGCCGCTGCGGTGCAGATGGCCCGCGCCAAGCCGGGCGATGTGCGTTGGGCGAGCTCGGGCTTTGGCACCACCGGCCACCTGGTGCTGGAGCAGGTGCAGCTGGCGAGCGGCGCGCACTTCAATCACATCCCGTACAAAGGCGGCGGCCAGCAGTTGACCGATGCGCTGTCGGGCCAATTCGAGTTGCTGTCCACCAACCTCGGGCCGCAGCAGTTGCAATACCTGCGCAACGGCCGCTTGACCGCGCTGGCCGTCGGTGCGCCCAGGCGCTTGGCCAGCCTGCCGGAGCTGCCCACCTTTGCAGAAGCGGGCTTTGCGGCGGCCAACTTGAGCTCGCTGTTCGGCATCTTCGCGCCGGCCAAGCTGCCCGGCCAGATCGCCGCCCGGCTCAACGCCGAGATCAACCTGGCGATGCAGACACCAGCCCTGCAGCATCTGCTGCTGAGCATTGACAACCTGCCGGCGGGCGGCAGCGCGGCGGCCTTCAGCCATGAAATCGGCCTTGCCAGCGCACAGAATCAACGCATGATCAAGGCCGCCGGCCTGCAAGCGGAACGCTGACCCTCCAGCTCGGGTTAGAATCCGGCGCTGGTAAGCGACCGTGGTGAAGTGGATATCATTGGGCCCTCCGAAGGCTTAGGCGCAAGTTCGATTCTTGCCGGTCGCACCACCCTATTTAAGAAACAAAAACAGCAAGAAAAAAACGGCACCGCAGGTGCCGTTTTGCATGGGGTCAGCGGATCTCATGTCGCGACGATCCGCCCGTTTCAACTCTCGAACGGGTAACGCAAACCGATCTGCGCGCGGATCTGATCCATCCAGCCCAGCGTGGCCAGCGTTTGCGCGTGCGGCATTTGGGGGCACTCAATGGCACCGGCCTCGATGCAGCGCATGGCCGCAGCGATCTCGCCCTCGAAACCATTGATCTGAAACGGCCGCTGCAGCCGCTGCTCGGGCTGCCCGTCGACGCTGAGCACGGCCTCGGTGGTTTGCCAGAAGTCGCTAGGCAGGCTGATGCGGCCGCGCTCTCCGAAGATGTGAAAGCCGTTGTCGGACCGCAGATCAAACCCGCAAATGAATTGCGAGCTGAGCCCGCCGCCAAAAGACAGCGTGGCGGACAAGCGCTGATCGACGCCGCTGGGGGCCAGCAGCGCTTGCGCTTGCAAGCCCTGCAGCGGCGGGCAGGCACCGAGCGCACGGCTCAGCACCCAGCTTGTCACGCTCAGGTTGTAGATGCCGATATCGAGCAGCGCACCGCCCGCTTGAGCCGGGTCGAACAAGCGGCTGGCCGCATCGAACGGGCGGCTGAAGCAAAAGCTCGATTGCATGCCGCGCAGCGCACCGATACGGCCCTGCGCCAGCCATTCCCCCACCTCGGCATAGATCGGCAGGAAATGGGTCCACAGCGCCTCCATCAAGAACACCTGCCTGGCTTGCGCCAGCTCGACCAGCGCGCGCGCGACGGGCAAGTTGGGCACCAGCGGTTTTTCACACAGCACCGCCTTGCCGGCCAGCAGGCAGCGGCGGATCGCGTCGGCGTGAAAAGCGTGCGGGGTGGCGATGTAGACCGCATCCACCGCCGGGTTGGCCAGCAGCTCGTCGAGCTGCGCGGCCGCTTGCACCGGTGGCTTGTCGACCACAGACCAGCGGCTGGCAAAGTCGGTGCTGCGCGACAAGTCCCGCCCGTGCACCCAGGCCAAGTGGCAGCCGTCCATGCGCTGGACCGCTTCGGCAAAACGCCCGGCAATCGGGCCCGGCCCGATCAGGGCCCATGCAAATGATTTCATGCGCAGATTATTGCTGGCCAAAGTTACCGCATGGGTTCAATCGGCAGCCAGATCCGGCGTGGCGATCAGCGGTGTGTGATGTCCTGTCCGGGGCCGCGCAAAGACTTGGCCAAGCCAGACATAATCGGCGCATTATTTTTCCCGACGACATCCATGACTTACTGCGTTGCCATGCGCCTTGACGCCGGCCTGTTGTTCGCTTCCGACTCGCGCACCAATGCCGGCGTTGACCATATAGCCACCTTTCGCAAGATGAGCGTGTTCGAAATTCCGGGCGAGCGCCTGATCGTGCTGCTCAGTGCCGGCAACCTCGCCACCACGCAAAGTGTCATCAGCCTGCTGCGCCAGCGCATCGAGCATGAAGGCCGTCACCTGCTCAACCTGGCCTCGATGTACGAAGTGGCCGAACTGGTGGGCCGCACGGTGAAAGAAATCGTCGCCCGCGACTCGGTGGAGAAAACCCTCAGCCAAGGCGTCAACTTTGGCGGTAATTTCATCGTCGGTGGCCAACTGAAGGGCGAGGCCCCACGGCTGTTTCACGTCTATCCGCAAGGCAATTTCATCGAAGCCTGCGACGACACGCCCTATTTCCAGATCGGCGAGTCGAAGTACGGCAAGCCGATCATCGACCGCGTGGTCAACATGGGCACCTCGCTAAAAGAGGCGGCCAAATGCACGCTGATCTCGTTTGACTCGACGATACGCAGCAATTTGTCGGTCGGCTTGCCGATCGACATGCTGCTCTACCGCACCGACACTTTTGCGCCCGCCGAGCCGCATCGCATCACCGCCGACGACCCCTACTTCGACAAGCTGCGGCGCGGCTGGGGCGATGGCCTGAAGCGCGTGTTTGCCAAGCTGCCCGATGAAGACTGGTTCAAGTGAGCCCGCGAAGTGAGCCAGCGTTGAGCTGCCGCCAACCGGCGCTTCTGTCATGAAAATCTTGATCCTGTTGCGCGATTTGTCGCTGAATGGCATCAGCACCTACAACCGCAACCTGGCCAACGAGCTCAGCCGGCAGGGGCATGAGGTGCATGTCTGGCCGTCCAACGCGGCCATCGCCTCGCGTTCGCGCCTGCAGTGGCCCATCCTCCACCCCTGGGCCGAGCCGCTGGTGCGCCGCTTTGTCGAACGGATCGCCCCGGACGTGATCCTGGTCAGCCATTACACCCAGGCCCGGTTGGCCCACAAGCTGAAGCAGAGCACCGGCATTCCGTGGGTCGCCTGCATGCACAACGGGCATTCGCCGCAGCGCATGGCCGAGTGGGCGCAGCTGTACAGCAACGCCGCTGGCGTGGTGACCCTGTGCGAGACCATGCGGGACAAATATGCCCAACTGCTGGCCAGCACCGCGCAGGCGGGCAAGCCCGTCGCGCCGGTGCTCTTGAGCCGCCTGCCCATTGTCATTCCGGCACCCCGCAAGCGGGCCAGCGGTGCGCCGCTGAAGCTGGCTTATTGCTCACGGCTGAGCGGTGGCAAAGGCCCGTTGTGCGAAGCCTGGCTGCAAGCGGTGGCCACCTTGCCAGGGCATGAGCGCTACAAACTGCTGGTGATGGGCGGCGGCAACTATTTGCGCACCTTGCGCAAAACGGCGACCGACCTGGGTCTGCACGTCGAGTTCACCGGCAGCATTCGCGACCCGGGCAAACGGCTCGATCAGGTGGACGTGCTGACGGGCTCAGGCTACGCGCTGATGGAGGGCATGGTGCGCGGCTGCGCGCCGGTGGCACTTGGTTTTGCCGGCTGTTTCGGCGCGCTCACCGACGCCAATCTGGCGGAGGCCTTCGCCGTCAATTTTGGCGATCATTGCCTGGAGCTGCTGCCCAAGGACGTGGGGACGGTGGCCCGCGAGCTGCAGTTGGCGATCAACGCTGCCGATGACACCGCCAGCATCCGCCAGCGCAGCATCGAGCGCTTTTCACCTCAGCCCATCGTGGCCGAGCTGGTCGAGTTCCTGCAGCAGATCAAATCGGCCTGATGACCAACTGATGTTCAACAAGTGACGCGCATGAAAAAAGGGGCCGAGGCCCCTTTTTGATTTTCAGTCGTTTGGCTTGCTCGCCAATGCGGCGCTCAGACCGACTTGCGACGCTTGGCCACAAAAGCCAACACACCCAGGCCAGCCAACAGCAGGGCATAGGTTTCTGGTTCCGGCACCGGAGTGACGTCAGCGTTGAAGGTGTAACGCGTACCAGCGCGCTGCGAGAGACCGCTGATCAGCAGGCTGTAGCTGCCAGCGCCCAGGGTGCTGGCAAAGCTCAGGTTCTGTGACGATGCGTTCGAGTCGAGTTGCAGGCTCTCGGCTGCTGCCAACGAGCCACCGCTGATGCTGCCTGCGAAGTTCAGGATGGCACCATTGGCGGTGGAGAAGTTGCGGCTGATCAGCGAGGACAGGTCGTTGCTGCCGGTCAGGCTGAAGGTCCAGGTGTCGTTGATTGCAGCGTTGGCGGCAAAGGTCGACGATACAAACAGAGCACCGCTGTTGGTGATGTCGCCCAGGTTGTAGACGTTGGCCGCCGATGCGAAGCCAGCGGTGGTTGCCAAGATGGCGGCGAGCGCGATTGATTTGATTTTCATGGGGTGCCGAATTGAGGTTGCTAAAACGCAACCGGACGACCCGTTTGCGCATGTGAAGAATGTAAGGGAGTCAAGCAGCCACGTCACCACTCAGTCACGGGGTAAGCCCGTCGTTCAAGCGCCGAGCGATGGGCCTGATGGACAACAGACAACACGCATGAAAAAAGGGGCCGAGGCCCCTATTCAGTCTTCAATCGATTGAAGCGGCTTTCAGACCGACTTGCGACGCTTGGCCACAAAGGCCAACACACCCAGGCCAGCCAGCAGCAATGCGTAGGTTTCTGGTTCCGGCACCGGAGTGACGTCCACGTTGAAGGTGTACGCCGTGTTGGCACGCATTGAAAGACCGCTGATCAGCAGGCTGTAGTTGCCAGCGCCCAGGGTGCTGGCAAAACTCAGATTCTGCGACGAAGCGTTCGCGGCAAACTGCAGACTCTCGGCTGCTGCCAGCGTGCCACCACTGACGGTGCCAGCGAAACCGCTGATCGCGCCGATTGGGGTGGAGAAATTACGGCTGATCAGCGCAGCAACGTCGTTGCTGCCGGTCAGGCTGAAGTTCCAGGTGTCGTTGATCTCCGCGTTGGCTGCAAAAGTCGATGAAACAAACAGGGCACCGTCATTGGTGATGTCGCCCAGGTTGTAAACGTGGGCAGCCGATGCGAAACCTGCGGTGGTCGCCAAGACTGCGGCAATTGCGATTGATTTAATTTTCATGAGAATCCGATTGGGTTGATGACACGCAATCGGCCCTCCCGTTTGCGCATGACCGGAATGTAGCCAAACCCCTCCACTCCGTCCCCCCCCCTAAAGAGGGAGTCAGCCGCTGATACAGCGTTCGCTCGTCGGGTACGGCTGCAGTGGCCTCTCGCCGGATCACAACAACTCAGGGCAAGCCCGGTCTGTCTGGAGAATGCTGCAATGCACAATACGGCACTTGCATTTGCAAGCAGAGGAGCCTGGCATGCGCCGAGTCGTTTTCAACCAAAAAGGTGGCGTCGGCAAATCGACGATCACCGCCAATTTGGCCGCGATTGCGGCGCAGCAGGGGCGGCGCACGCTCTTGGTCGATCTCGACCGGCAGGGCAATTCCAGCCGCTATGTGCTCGGCGATGCGGCCGACGAAGCTCGGCCCGGGGCGGCCGAGTTTTTTGAGTCCACGTTGAAGTTTGCGCTGCGGCCGATCAAGACCAGCGATTTCATCGCCACCACGCACTGGGACAACCTGCACCTGATGCCGGCCAGCGGCCTGCTCGACGAGCTGCACAGCAAGCTGGAGAGCCGCTACAAAATCTACAAACTGCGCGATGCTTTGATTGAGCTGTCTGAGGCTTATGACGAGGTCTGGATCGACACGCCGCCGTCGCTGAACTTCTACACCCGCTCGGCCCTGATTGCGTCGCAGCGCTGCCTGATCCCTTTCGATTGCGATGATTTCTCGCGCCGCGCTTTGTACGACTTGCTGGAAAACGTCAAGGAAATCCAGGCCGACCACAACCCCGAACTGCAGGTCGAGGGCATTGTGGTGAACCAGTTCCAGGCCCGCGCCGCCTTGCCGCAGCGCACCGTGCAAGCACTGATCGA
>JBIIVZ010000238.1:0-4456 GCA_044339175.1 Roseateles sp. | reverse complement strand
CGCATCGAGTAATCGACCGCATGGACGTCCTTGGTCAAGCGGCCGATGGAAATGCGGTCAACGCCGGTGGCGGCAATCCAGCGCAGTTGATCCAGCGCCACGCCGCCCGACACCTCCAGCAGCGCCCGGCCGGCGGTCAGCGCCACAGCCTCTTGCATCAGCGCTTCGGTGAAGTTGTCCAGCAGCACGCTGACGGCACCGGCGGCCAGCGCTTCTTGCAGCTCGGCCAATGATTCGACCTCGACCTGAATGCCCACGCCGGCCTGCAGCGCCTGCGCGGCGCGCAGCGCGGCCGCCACGCCACCGGCTGCGGCGATGTGGTTTTCCTTGATCAGGATACCGTCGTAAAGTGCCAGCCGCTGATTGGCACCCCCGCCCACCAGCACCGCGTATTTCTGCGCCAGTCGCAGGCCGGGTACGGTTTTGCGGGTGTCCAGCAGAGCGCAGCCGCACGGGTTGCTGCTCGCCCCTTCGATCACCTGCACATGGGCATGGGTCAGCGTGGCGGTACCGGACAGCAATTGCAGAAAGTTCAGCGCCGGCCGCTCGGCGGACAGCAAGGCGCGGCCGTCCGCTTCGATCTGGCAGACCAGCGAGTCGGCAGCCATCACATCGCCTTCCTCGTAAAGCCAGCGGATCTGCGCCGCCGGATCGAGCGCATGGAACACCGCCTCGAACCACTCACAGCCGCACAGCACCGCGTGCTCGCGCACCCTCACATGGGCTTTGACGCGACCACCGGCCGGCACCAACTGCGCCGTCCAGTCGCACACACCGATGTCCTCGAACAGGGCATCGCGAACATTGCGCTGGCGCGCTTCGGTGAGGGTTTCGTTGTGGTCGAACATGGCGGAAGTAGCGAAAATAGCAAATGACTCGGCTGAAGAGGCCGCCAGTGTAGAAGCTGGAAGGCTTATTCCGCCGCAGAGATCGTCAAGCTCAGCTCGGCCAAGCCCTCGATCCGGCCGGTGATCACATCACCCGGTTTGACCGCGCCAACACCCTCTGGCGTGCCGGTGTAAATCAGGTCGCCCGGCTGCAGATGGTAGAACTGCGACAGGTTGCTGATGATCTCGGGCACGCTCCAGATCATGTCGGCCAGATCGCCGCGCTGCTTTTCCACCCCGTTGACGGCCAGCGTGATCGCGCCGGCGTTCATCGGCCCCAAGTCGCTGGCGCGCACCAGCTCGGTGATGACGGCTGACTGTTCGAAGCCCTTGGCCGTGTCCCAGGGCCGGCCGGCCGCCTTGGCCTCGGCTTGCAGATCGCGCCGCGTCATGTCCAGCCCGGCGGCATAGCCCCAGGCCGCCGCGCGTGCCACTTCGGGTGTGACCTTGAACACCGGCGCGCCGATGGCGATCACCAGCTCCATTTCGTAGTGGTAGTTCTGCGTGCCCGGCGGGTAGGGCACGGTGGCACCGGTGGGCACCAGCGCGCTGGCCGGCTTGCTGAAGTAGAACGGCGGCTCGCGGTCGGGGTTGCCGCCCATCTCCAGCGCGTGCGCGGCGTAGTTGCGGCCGACGCAAAAGATGCGTGTGACGGCGTAGCGGGCGGTCGTGCCGCGCACGGCCACGCTGGCTTGTTCAGCGGGGGGGAAGATATAGCTTGTCATGGCGTCAAGTCCTGCGGTCGAAGCTGCGCAGCATACGACGCTGCGCCCTGCCGGGGCGTTGTGGAATCCACCGATGCTGGCCATGGTGTCAATGCCTCCCAGAATGGTTTAAGGTCGCGCCCATGCTGATTTGCTTAATAAACACTCTTCGACAGCCCGCGCTGACTGCTGGCCTGCTGGCCGCGCTGGTGCTGGGCGGATGCGCCAGCCAAGGGCCGAAGACCTCGAGCTCAGGCAGCCAGCCGGGCAAGGACGGCCCTGAGGCGGTCATTCCGGCCAACTTGATGCAAGTGCCCAACGCCGCGCCGCAACTGGAAGCGATCCGCAAGGGCGGGCCCAACAAGCCTTATGAGGTGCTGGGCCAGCGCTACGAGCCGATGACCGAGGACAAGCCGCTGGTCGAGACCGGCCTGGCCTCCTGGTACGGCAAGAAGTTCCACGGCCGGCCCACTTCCAGCGGCGAGATTTACAACATGTACGCGATGACCGGTGCTCACGCGACGATGCCGATCCCGAGCTTTGCCAAAGTGCGCAACCCGGTCAATGGCCAGCAGGTGATCGTGCGCATCAACGACCGCGGGCCGTTCCACAAGGGCCGGGTCATCGACCTGAGCTACACGGCAGCGCTGAAGCTGGACATCTTGCGCGGCGTCACGCCGGTAGAAGTCGAGCGCATCACCTATGAAGACATCCGCAGTGGCGCTTGGCAGCGCGGCGACAACAACACCGTTGTCTTTGCCTCCGCAGCGGCGGTGGGCGCGCCCCTGCTGCCCGGCACGGCTCAAGTTGCAGCGCCCGCTGGTGCCCGAAACTCAGCGCCGGCGGACGGCCTGCCGCGCGCTGCGGCAGCGGGCTTTTGGGTCCAGCTCGGCGCGTTCGCGAAGCTCGACGGTGCCGAAGCGATGCGGCGCAAGCTGGTCGGAGAGCTGGACTGGATGGCACCCCTGCTGGCCGTCTTCAAGGACAGCGGCCTGCACCGCTTGCAAGCCGGGCCCTACGCCTCCCGCGAGGATGCCCGCCAAGCGGCACAGCGAGTGCGCAGTGTGATGGCGCTGGCCGCCGTGGTGGTGGAGCGCCAGTAAACCTCGTTCAAGCCAGCGCGACGCGGTTGCGGCCCAGGTGCTTGGCGCGCTGCATCGCGCTTTCGGCTCGCGTCACCAGCAGGTCGCTGGCGTAGGGCGGTGCATTGGCCAGGCCAATGCTCAAGGTCACATCCAGCCCGGCGGCCAATTGGCTCCAGGGGTAGTGCTCGACCGACTGGCGCAGGCGCTCGCAGACCTCGAAGGCGCGGTCCGGCCCCGTCTCGGGCAGCACGACCAGAATCTCTTCGCCGCCCCAGCGCAGCAATAAGTCGCTGCCGCGCGTGTTGTCGCGCAGCATTTGCGCCAGCACCTGCAAGACTTGGTCGCCCACCGCCGCGCCAAACTCCTCATTGATCAGCTTGAAGCGGTCAAGGTCGATCAAGGCCAGCGTCAGGGCGCTGGGGTTTTGTGCCGCCGCCCGCACCAAGGCCGGCATGCGGGACTCGAAGCAGCGCCGGTTGCCCAGACCGGTCAGCGGGTCGAGTTGAGCCGCGTCGCTGTCGCCCGCCATCAGTCCCGCAGCGGGCTGGGCCGAGGCGGCTGCGCCGGCCGCCCCCAAACCTTGCTCAAGCTCCAGGCGGCTGACAAAGAAGCGCGCCTGCGCCATCAACTGCGTGACGCCGCGATGGCGCTCCAGCGTCTGAAAGCGCTCCAGATGGTGCAAGGCGGTGGCACTGTCACCGAGCAACTTGGCCGCCCGGTAAGCGGCGAAGTGCAAGCGCAGGACGAGCAGGGTTTGCGCCTGGTCGGTCGTCTCCATCAGCACCGCTTCGAGTTCGCCCAGCGCTTCAAGCGGCTGCCCGAGCACCAAGCTCAGCTCGGCCAACAAGCAGCGCGTGCGCCACACCACGGCGGCAAAGCCATGCTGTTGGCTCAACTGCAAGGCCGCGCGCAGAAGCCCCGCAGCCGCATCAATCTCGCCAAGCTGCAGCAAGGCCTCGCCGCGATTGGCGTCGCTCAACGCAGTGAAAAAAGCGTCGCCCAGCGCTTGCGCATGCGGCCGCACAGCCAGCGCTTGCCGTGCCGCAAAGCGCAACGCCTCAGCACATTCGCGCTGGTGTTCGGCCTGCTCGCTGTGGCGCAACAGATTGAAGGTGGCGAGGGCGATCGTCGCTTGGTTGTTGTGCGAAATCATCAGCTCGAAGTCACTGGCGGCGTCGCCCAACAAGACCGCCGCCTCCCGCATCATCCGCGCGCCCTGCCAAGGGTCGCCCATGCGCTCAAGGCAAGCGCCGGTAGCGTTCAGCGCAATCGCGACCATGCGCGGGTCGCCCAATTCGTGTGCGCGGGCCAGGCTTTCGGTGACATGGGCCAGCGCATTTTCAAAATCGCCCCGCTCGGCGCAGGCATAAGCCGTCCAGCGCAGCAGTTCGCAGAGCAAGGCGCTGCTGCCCTGATCGCGCAACAGCGGCAGCAATTGCTGGCTGCCTGCCAGCATGGCGAGCGCATCGCCGCGCCGGAACTGAAAGAAGGCGCGCAGGCTGCCTGCCTCCAACTGCTCGGCCAAAAAGCCCTGTTGCCGGGCCGCGTCCCAGGCTTTGCAAGCCAAGCTCAGACCGAGATCAAGATTGCCCTGGCGCTGCGCTACGGCCTGCGCCAGCCAAGCGGCGATCTGCTCACCGTCGGGCTGGCCTTGAGGGGTTTCTTGCATCTGCGCCTTGTGGTTGCTGAGTGCAAGAGTAGCCGATTCGAAAGGCGGCTTAAAGCCGCCTGACCGAGGGGTTGCGCGGAAGACCCGAAATGCTCAGCGGCTCAGCGGCTC
>JBIIVZ010000340.1:0-3576 GCA_044339175.1 Roseateles sp. | reverse complement strand
ACATCTTGGGTGACCCGACGCCGGGCGACGCGCAGTTCACCAACAACTCGCGCCGCGTTTGGGCCCTTTTTGGCGAACTGAACGCACCGATCACCAAGGAGCTGGAGCTGCAGCTGGCGGTTCGCCACGACCATTACGACGTGATCGGCTCGACCACCAACCCCAAGATCGGCCTGCGCTATGTGCCGTTCAAGCAACTGCTGTTGCGTGCCTCGGCCGGCACCGGCTTCCGCGCACCGTCGTTGAATGATCTGTACCGCCCGGTCAAGACCGGCAGCACCGCCACCCTGCCGGACCCGGTCTGCATGGCCGAGAACGGCAACGACCTCGGCTTCTGCGCGGACAACTTCGAGACCCGCACGTTCGCCAACGCCAAGCTCAAGCCCGAGCGCTCCAAGCAGTTCTCGCTCGGCCTGGTGTTCGAGCCGCATCCGCAAGTCAGCGTCGGCCTCGATTACTGGAGCATCGAGAAGCGCGACCTGATCAGCACCATCGGCGACGATGTGATCCTTGCCAACTTGAATAAGTACGGCTCGCTGGTGCACCGTTACAACCAAGACCAAGGCTTGGCCGGCTGCTCCTATGACGCCACCGAGTCCGCCATCTGCTTCATCGAACTGCAAAAGGAGAACCGCGGCAAGCAGCGCGCCTCGGGCCTGGACCTGACGCTGGAAATGAAGCCGGTCAACACGTCGATCGGCCAGTTCGGTGCCCGTTTGCTGGGCACGCTGGCGCTGACCTCCGAAAAACAGACCGGCTTTGGCGACGACTTCGTCAGCGATCTGGGCAAGTTCGTCAGCACCGGCGTGGTGCAGCGTTGGCGTCACCGCTTGACGCTGGACTGGGCGCATGGCCCGGTCGGCTTGGCGCTGACCAACAGCTTCTACAGCGGCTACACCGACCAGAACTCGGCCATCGACACCAACGCGGGCACGGTGGTCGAGCCCAACAAGGTGAAGGCCTATTCGCTCTGGGATCTGAGCGGCGGCTGGAGCGTCAACAAGGCGCTGACGCTGCGGGCCGGGGTAAAAAACTTGCTTGACACCGCCCCACCCTACTCGAACCAGGCTTATTTCTTCATCTCCGGCTACGACCCCAGCTACACCGATCCGCGCGGCCGGTTTGGCTACGTCAGTGCGCAATATCAGTTCCGCTGAAGCACGGGATCGCCGGGCGGCCCTGCGCTGGCTCGGCGGTTTAGGCGCAGGCTTGCTGGGGGGTTTGACGTTGGCTGCCCAGGCCGATGGCGGCAATGCCACCGACTTGGCAGACGAGCCGGCTTGGCAGCGCCGCACCGCGTGGCTGAGCCGACAGCTGCCTGAGCTGCTGGCGGAGCTGCACATACCCGGCGCGGCGCTGGTCTTGCTGCGCGGCGGCCGGCCAGCTTGGAGCGCGCAGTTCGGCGTGCGGGCGGCCGGCCAGCCGGAGCCCGTCAGCGCCGACACCGTATTTGAAGCCGCCTCGATGAGCAAACCGCTGTTCGCCTATTTGGTGATGCAGCAGGTGCAAGCCGGGCGGCTCGACCTGGATCGGCCGGTCATGCACTACCTGCCCACGGAACTGTTCAAGCCGGCCCAGCCCTGGCAGGCCTTGATCACCACCCGCCTGCTGCTGACGCACCGCTCTGGCCTGCCCAACTGGCGCAGCGCGGCCGATGAGCTGAGCGGCTCGCTGCGCATCACCAGCATTCCGGGTCAGCGCTTTGGCTATTCGGGTGAGGGTTATTTCTATTTGCAGCGGGTGCTGGAGCATTTGACCGGCCTGCCGCTGCAAGCGCTGGCCGCGCAGCAACTGTTCACGCCGCTGGCCATGCAGCACAGCGGCTTTGTGCTGACCCCGGCGCTGGACGCCAGCCGCGCACGCGGCCACGACGAACAAGGCCAAGCGCTGCCGCCCAGCCACTACACCCTGGCCAACGCGGCCTACACGCTTTACACGAGCGCCGCCGACTACGCACTGTTTCTGGCCGAAATGCTCGCCGCAGACCGCAGCGCCGCCCATTCACTGAACGCTGCAACGCTGCAACAGATGCTGTCGCACCAGACGGTGGCGGACGACCGCGAGCCGATTGCCAGGCCCGGCAGCGCCGCCGGCTTGGCCGCGCGCCCGGCGGTCTTTTGGGGCCTGGGCTGGGTCATCAACACGACCGCTGCGCAGGGCGATTTGGCTTATCACACCGGCACCAACAGCAGCGGCTTTCGCAATTACTGCCAGTTCTCGCCCAGCCGCCGCAGCGGACTGCTGCTGATGTGCAACGGCCTCAGTGGCAACCGGCTCTGGCAGCGGGTGGTGGCGGAAGTTGGCGACTTGTGAGGCGACTCAGCGGGCCCCGATAAAACGCTCGAAATCAAGCAGCGCCAACGGACGGCTGAACAAATAGCCTTGGTAGGCACGGCAGCCGATGGCGGCCAAAAACTGCTGCTGCGCTTGCGTTTCCACGCCCTCGGCAATCACGCCCAGGCCCAAGCTGCCGGCCAGTGCCACGACCATCTTCGCGATGGCGGCATCGTTGGCATCGGTCAGCAAGTCCTTCACAAAACCTTGATCGATCTTGAGTTGGTCGATCGGCAACTGCTTCAGATAGGCCAGCGACGAGTAGCCGGTGCCGAAGTCGTCAAGCGAAAAGCCGACTCCCCGGGCCTTCAACGCCATCATCTTGGCGATCACGTCCGGCACGTTGTCGACCAACATGCTTTCAGTCAGTTCCAGCTTGAGGCGGCGCGGGTCGGCACCGCTGCGCTCCAGGACCGCCAGCACTTGCTGGACGAAATTGGCCTGGCGAAATTGCCGCGGGCTGACGTTCACCGCCATGTTCAGCCCGGCCAAATGGGGCACTTGGCTCCATCGCTGCAGCTGTGCGCAAGCGGCCTCCAGCACCCATTGCCCCAACGCCAGGATCAAGCCGGACTCCTCCGCCAGCGGAATGAACTCGGCCGGCGACACCAGGCCGCGCTGCGGATGCTGCCAGCGCACCAACGCCTCCACACCGGTGACCGCGCCCGCCCCCTTACCCGCCTCGCTCTCGTTCCCGCTCCCATCAATCGCCACTTGCGCTTGGTAATGGAGCAAGAACTGCTCCTGCTGGAGGGCCTCGCGCAGGCTCTTTTCCAGCGCCGCCCGTGCGGTCACTACCGTCTGCATCTGCGGATCAAAAAACCGCAAGGTGTTGCGACCGGCCACTTTGGCCTGGTACATGGCCAGGTCGGCCCGTTTCAACGGCTCTTCAATGCTTTCTTGCACGCTGCCGCCAAACAAGCTGATGCCGATGCTGCAGGTGTTGTGCAGGGTCGTGTAGCCCAAGTTGAACGGTTCGCGCAGCGCGGTGAGGATTTTGTCGGCCACCGCCTCGGCCTGCGCGGCGGCGGACAGGACGCTTTCGCTGAGGTTCTCCAGCATCAGCACAAACTCGTCCCCGCCCAGCCGCGCCAAGGTGTCGCCCTCGCGCACGCAAGTGGAGAGCTGCTGGGCAATCATCTCCAGCAGCACATCGCCCTGGTGGTGGCCCAGCGTGTCGTTGACGGTCTTGAACTGATCGATATCGACAAACAACAACGCAGCGTGGCGCTGATGGCGAGC
>JBIIVZ010000339.1:0-3578 GCA_044339175.1 Roseateles sp. | reverse complement strand
ACACCCGATCAGGGCATGGCCCCGGCCTTGCAAGCGCGGCTTTGCTCGCTGCTGGCGCGTGCGGCGGGTCACAACGGCATGGCCGGTGGGCAAGCGATTGATCTGGCCAGCGTCGGCAAGGTGCTGGACGAAGCGACGCTGCGCGATATGCACTGCCGCAAGACCGGCGTGCTGCTGCGCGCCAGCGTGATGATGGGTGCGGCTTGCGGCGAGGTCAGCGTGGCCGCCACCGCTGCGCTGGCCGAATATGGCGCGGCGCTGGGCCTGGCATTCCAAGTGGTGGACGATATTCTGGACGTGACGCAGGACTCGGTCAGGCTGGGCAAGACAGCCGGCAAGGACGAGGAAGCCAATAAGCCGACCTATGTCAGCGTGCTGGGTTTGGCAGCGGCACGGCTGTTGGCGAAGGGGCTGCGTGACCAAGCTCACCGGGCTTTGCAAACCAGTGGCTTGAGTGAAACCGTTTGGCTGGGCTTGCTGGCCGACATGGTGGTCGAGCGAGACAGCTGAAGTCAATCCCGCTCCGGCGCTCTCGGCACAGCCCGGGCGGGCGGCAACCGGTGCAGCCTGCTTGGCTGACTGGGCTTATCAGATTGACCGCCAGCGTCGTCGGGTCGAGCTGACACAATCCGGCGGAAGACTTAAAAAGGAAAATCGACAGGCCATGAACTTTCCTCTTTTGCGAACCATCGACAGCCCGGCAGATTTGCGCCGGCTGCCGCGTACCGATCTTGAAAAATTGGCAGGCGAATTGCGCGCCTATTTGCTCGACAGCGTGTCCAAGACCGGCGGTCATTTGTCCTCCAACCTGGGTACCGTCGAGCTGACCGTGGCGCTGCATTACGTCTTCAACACGCCCCACGACCGCCTGGTCTGGGACGTGGGTCACCAAACCTACCCGCACAAAATCTTGACTGGCCGGCGCGACCGCATGGGCAGCATTCGTCAGTTTGGCGGCTTGGGCGGCTTCCCGCGCAGGGACGAGAGCGAGTACGACAGCTTCGGCACAGCGCATTCCAGCACTTCGATTTCTGCCGCCCACGGCATGGCGATGGCGGCCAAGATCAAGGGCGAGGATCGCAAGGTGGTCGCCATCATTGGCGACGGTGCGATGACTGCTGGCATGGCCTTTGAAGCGCTCAACAACGCCGGTGTGGCGCATGGCGGCTTGCTCGGCGATGTGCTGGTGATCCTGAACGACAACGACATGTCGATCAGCCCGCCGGTGGGCGCTTTGAACAAGCATCTGGCCCGTTTGATGAGCGGCAAGTACTACTCGGCTGCTCGCGAGGGCGCCAAGTCGGTATTGAAGAACACGCCGCTGTATGAGTTCGCGCGGCGCTTCGAGGAGCACACCAAGGGCATGGTCGTGCCGGGCACGATCTTTGAAGAGTTCGGCTTCAACTATGTCGGGCCAATCGACGGCCACGACCTCGACTCCTTGATCCCGACGCTGGAGAATCTGCGCGGCAAAAAAGGCCCGCAGTTCCTGCATGTGGTGACGAAAAAAGGTCAGGGCTACAAATTGGCCGAGGCCGACCCGGTCAAGTACCACGCGGCGGCTGGCAAGTTCGACCCCTCCGTCGGCTTTGTCAAACCGGCCACCACGCCCAGAACCACCTTTACGCAAGTGTTCGGTGAGTGGTTGTGCGACATGGCGGCGCAAGACGAACGCCTGGTTGGCATCACGCCGGCGATGCGCGAAGGCTCGGGCATGGTGGAGTTCCACAAGCGGTTCCCGACCCGTTACCACGACGTGGGCATTGCCGAGCAGCATGCGGTCACCTTTGCCGCCGGTCTGGCTTGTGAGGGCTTGAAGCCGGTCGTGGCTATTTATTCGACCTTTTTGCAGCGTGCCTACGACCAGCTGATTCACGATGTGGCGATTCAGAACCTGCCGGTGTTGTTCGCACTGGACCGGGCCGGATTGGTGGGCGCAGACGGTGCGACCCACGCGGGCAATTACGACATCGCCTTTACCCGCTGCATTCCCAATATGGCCGTGCTGACGCCGGCCGACGAGAATGAATGCCGGCAAGCGCTCTACACCGCTTATCAGCACGCCGGCCCGGTGACGGTGCGTTACCCGCGCGGTGCCGGTGTCGGTGTGGCAGCACAAAAAGACATGATCAAACTGCCCTGGGGCAAGGGCGAGATCAGGCGTGAATCCGGCAAGGCGCAGCATCTGCCGGGCGCGCCCCGTATCGCCATCCTGGCCTTTGGCACCTTGTTGTATCCGGCGCTGCAAGCGGCGGAACAACTCGATGCGACGGTTGCCAATATGCGCTTCGTCAAGCCGCTCGACCATGAACTGGTGGCTGAGCTGGCACGCACGCATGACGCGCTGGTGACGGTAGAAGAAGGCTGCGTGATGGGCGGTGCCGGCAGCGCGGTGCTTGAGTCGCTGCAGATGGCCGGGCTGAATGTGCCGGTGCTGGTGCTGGGTTTGCCGGATGAATTCGTCGAGCACGGCGACCCGGTCTATCTGATGTCCCTGTGCGGGCTGGACGCGGCCGGTATCGAGCAATCCATCCTGAAGCGCTTCGGTGCCCGTCCGGTGCTGGTGCGCCCCGCCGTCAATCTTTGATGGCCTTGGCGGGGCAGGGCACTGGTTTTACTGGCAAGCTCTCCCCCCTTATCAATTTTTCAGACGACTGAACTCCCCCGCATGAATCAAGTGACCAGCTCCCTGCATATCCCCGACACCCAAAGCGAGCGCGACGAGCGCCATTTGATCATTCAGCGCGTCGGCATCAAGGACGTCCGCTATCCGGTGCAGGTGCAAGTGGGCAAACAGGCGCAGTCGGTCGCGGGTTTGTGGACGATGGATGTCTCGTTGCCGGCGGAAAAAAAGGGCACCCACATGTCCCGTTTCGTGGCTTGGGTCGATGCTTTGACCGAGCCGCTGGACGCTCGCAGCCTGCGCGGTTTGCATGCGCAGATGTTGTCCAAGCTGGAGGCGGTCGAGGGTCGCATTGAAGTGCGTTTCACCTTCTTCTTGCGTAAGCGCGCGCCGGTGTCCGGGCTGGAAAGCATGATGGATTACCAAGGTGCGCTGATTTCAGAAACCCGCGCCGGTCACACGAGCGTGTGGGTCGAAGTGGCTGTGCCAGTGAAAACGCTGTGCCCTTGTTCGAAGGAAATCTCCGATTACGGTGCCCACAATCAGCGCTCGCTGGTGACGATTCGAGCCGAACAGGGCGAGCAGGCGATCAGCTGGTTGGAGATGGTCCGCTTCGCCGAAGAGAGTGCTTCCAGCGAGATTTGGGCCTTGCTCAAGCGCAGCGATGAAAAGTGGATCACCGAGCATGCCTACGAGAACCCCAAGTTTGTCGAAGACTTAGTGCGCGACGTGGCCTTGCGCCTGAATGCTGACGCGCGAATCGGTCGCTACTCGATTGATGTCGAAAACTTCGAATCGATTCATAACCACAGTGCCTACGCGCGTATTGAGCGCGTTTAAACAGGACGCGCGTATCGAGCGCGTTTAAACGGTGCGCGCGTACCCAGCGCTGTCATATCGTCAGTGCCTCGCCCAACCGCAGCGCCAGCAGCGCAGCTTGCGTGCGCAAAGCGCT
>JBIIVZ010000338.1:0-3579 GCA_044339175.1 Roseateles sp. | reverse complement strand
CTGATGGAACACGAAGCGAGGCGCCGCCTGTTGCCACAACTTGGCGTGGTGGTGGGCTTGATGTTGCTGCTCGCCTGGCTGATTCGGGCGCGGGTGACGCTGCCGCTGGCCCGGCTTGAGACGGCCAGCCTTCAGTTCGCCGAACAAGGTGACATTGGCGAGCCGGTGTCCGAATCTGGGCCGCGCGAGGTCATGCGGCTGGCGCAAAGCTTCAACACCATGACGGCGCGCATCCGGGAGTCGCAGCATGAGCTTGAAAGCAGTCGTGCGCGTCTGGCGGCTATTTTCAACACGGTCATGGACGCCATCATCACCGTCGACATCAGACAGCGCATCACCATGGCGAACGCCGCTGCGGCACGGATGTTCCGTTGCTCTGCCGATGACCTGATCGGCCAGCCGATCGATCAACTGATCCCGGCGCGCCTGCGCGAAGGCCACGCGGAAATGATTCGACGCTTCGGCCAAGCCAGCGCCACCGGCCGCCGCATGGGCGAGCTGACGATGGTCTACGGCCAGCGTTGCGACGGCGAGGAGTTCCCCGTTGACGCGTCCATCTCCCACATCACGCTCGACGGCGAGCAGTTGTTCACCGTCATCCTGCGCGACGTCACCGAACGCAAGCGCGCGGAGGACGAAATTCAAGCCCTCAACAGCGGGCTGGAGTCACTGGTGGAGCAGCGCACCGCCAAGCTGCTGGAAACGACCGCCGCGCTCGAAGTCGAGCAGCACCGCTTGCGCATCGCCTCGCAAGAACTGACCGCCATTTTCGACACCGCCTCGGTCGGCATCGTGCTGGTCAGCGGCCGCAAAATCCTGCGTTGCAACCACCGCTTCGAGGAAATATTCGGCTGGCCGGCGGGCGAGCTGATCGGGCAGTCCACCCGCGTCTGGTACCCGGATAAAGAAGCTTATGTGTTCGCCGGTGCCGCGATCGAGGCGTCGATCGCGGCAGGACGATTCGAACGGGCCGAGCAACAGCTCGTGCGCAAGGACGGTAGCCGGTTCTGGGCTCGGGCTTCGGGCAAGAACTTCTCCCTCGGTGACGACAAGGAAGGCGTGCTGGCGATCTTCGAAGACATCAGCCACGAGCATCAGTCCGCCGAGGTCATGCGGCAAGCCAAGGAACTGGCCGAACAGGCAAACAGCGCCAAGAACTCCTTCCTGGCCAATATGAGCCACGAAATCCGCACGCCGATGAACGCGATCATCGGCATGACCCACCTGGCCCTCAAGACCCGCCTGGACGCCAAGCAACAGGACTACCTGACCAAGATCCAGATCGCCTCCCGCCATCTGCTGGGCGTCATCAACGACATCCTCGACTACTCCAAGATTGAAGCGAACAAGCTCAGCTTGGAGGTAATCGACTTCCAGTTGACGACCGTGCTCGACAACTTTTCCAACCTGATTTCCCTGAAGGCAGCGGCCAAGGAGCTGGAACTGATTTTTGACGTGGCCCGCGATGTGCCGGACCATTTGCTCGGCGACCCGTTGCGGCTAGGCCAAGTCCTGATCAACTACGGCAACAACGCCATCAAGTTCACCCAGCGAGGGGAAATCAGACTGCAGGTGCGCAAGCTGGACGAAGATCAGGACCATGTGCGGCTGCGCTTCGAGCTCCGCGATACCGGCATCGGGCTGAGCGAGATGCAGATCGCCAGGCTATTCCAGCCCTTCCAGCAGGCCGACAGCTCCACCAGCCGGCAGTTCGGCGGCACCGGCCTGGGCCTGTCCATCGTGCGCAAGCTGGTAGAGATGATGGGCGGCGAGGCAGGCGTTGAAAGCCAGCCCGGCGCGGGCTCTACCTTCTGGTTCACCGCTCGCCTGGGCAAGAGCCTGCACCCGACCGCGCTGCCGCCACAGCCGATCGATCTGCGGGGCCGGCGCGTCCTGGTGGTCGATGACAACGACAGCGCGCGCGCCGTGCTTTGCGATGCGCTGGACAGCCTGGGGCTGACGGTTGACAGCGAGGCCAGCGGCTTGGATGCGATCGATGCGGTGGCGCGCGCCGAACGCGAAGCCAAGCCGTTCGAGATCGTCCTGCTCGATTTGCAGATGCCTCACCTCGACGGCCTGGAAACCGGCCGACGCATTCGGGCGCAAGCGCGCGGACAGATACCGCACCTGATGCTGGTGACCGGCTTAGGCCGGGAAGAAGTGTTGCAGCAAGCGCACCGCGAGCGATTTGATGCCGTGATGGTCAAGCCGATCAATGCGTCGATCCTGCTGGACAACCTGATGCTGGTGATGACAGGCAGCAAGTCCCGGCTGGCCGTGCCGGACCTGCCGGGGTTGATGGAAGACCGCCCCGACCCCACCGCCCTGCTACCGCTGCGTGGCGCGCGGGTGCTGCTGGTCGATGACAACGAGATCAACCAACAGATCGCCAGTGAATTGCTGCGCGATGCCGGGCTGGTGGTGGACATCTGCGGCGACGGCGAACAAGCGGTGCAGGCCGTCAAGGCCCGCCCCTACGCCATTGTGCTGATGGACATGCACATGCCGCGCATGGACGGCCTGACGGCCACGCAGGTGATTCGCACACACCATGCCATCGAGGCACTGCCCATCGTGGCCATGACCGCCAACGTGATGCAGACCGACCGCCAGCGCTGCCTCGACGTCGGCATGAACGACTTCCTGGCCAAACCGATCGAACCCGCCCTGCTCTATCAGATGGTGGCCCGCTGGATCAAGCCGTCGCTGGTGCGTGCGCCGTTTCCGGCCACCGCGACCCCTGCTGCTGCCGCTGAACCGCCGGCCGATAGCGCCAGAACTGCGGCCGCGCTGGCGCAATTGCGTGCAATACCGGGGCTGGACACCGCCGTCGGCCTGCGCCGGACGGGCTACAAGCCGGGCCTGTATCTGTCCTTGCTGGCGAAGTTCTCGGCCAGCCAGCGCCACACCGGGGCCGAGATCCGTGCCGCAGTGCAAACCCAGGATCTGCCGACGGCCCACCGCTTGGCCCATACCCTGAAAGGCGTGGCGGGCAATCTGGGTGCCCTGCAAGTGCAGGCGCTGGCTGAGACCATTGAATCGATGCTGGGCGAGGGTGCCCGTGACAGCGACAGCAACAGCAACAGCAACAGCAACAGCGACAGTAAGACGAGCGCGCAGACGGCCGACCTGGATCTGCAGCTGCGCCAGTTGGCCTCCGCACTCGACGCGGCGCTGCCTCAATCCGCGAAAAATGTCACGGGCGCAACGCTCGACTTGGCGCAACTGGCAGCAATCGGCTCGAAACTGGCGAGCCAACTCAGCGCGGGAGACCCGGACGTCATCGACACCCTGGCCGCCCACTCCGCCACGGTCGAAGCGGCCTTCGGACCGCATTTCGACAGCTTTGCCCGCCAGGTGCGACGATTCAATTTCGACGCTGCGCTGAGCGATCTTCTAACGCTGTGGCGTGAGCAAGGCATCCCACTGCAAGACACCTGAGAGCACCATGGACAGCCTCCCTGCCATCGCCAAACCGACCCTGTTGATCGTCGACGACACGCCAGACAATCTGGCGCTGATGTTCGGCCTGCTCAAGGACGACTACCGCGTCAGAGTGGCCAACTCCGGCGAGCGGGC
>JBIIVZ010000337.1:0-3583 GCA_044339175.1 Roseateles sp. | reverse complement strand
CCTGGCGGCTGCTGGCGTCGCCACATGCGCCGTTGGTGGCGAGTTTTTTGCAGCGGGTGTTTATTGCGCCGAATTTGCGGGTGATCGCGCAAGCGGACTTGGCCGAGGCGCTGGAGGACGAGCTGTTTGGCTTGCGCGAGCGCTTGAACGGTGCTGGGCTTGGGATTGGGCGTGCGGGGGAGCAAGCTTTCCCGAAGCCGGCGCTGGAGTATTTGAACGATTGGGCGGCCGGCGACAAGGGCTGGTTGCGCAAGTTCTACGCCCAGGGCTCGGACGAGCCGCAGTTCGACCTGACACCGGCCACCGAGCGGGCCATCGGCTGGCTGGCGTCGCTGACCCAGCGCCAGTTTGTCGGCACCGAATCGCGCTTGCTGACGCTGTTCGACCTGCTCAAACAGATGAGCGAAGGCAGCCAGACCGACGCCGAGGCGCGCCTGCAGGAGCTGCAAAAGCGCCGCGACGCGATCGACGCCGAAATGGAGCGGGTGCGCCACGGCGACATGGCCTTGCTGGACGACACCGCGCTGAAGGACCGCTTCCAGCAGTTCATGCAGATTGCGCGCGAGCTGCTGTCTGACTTTCGCGAGGTGGAACAGAACTTTCAAAGCCTGGACCGGCGCGTGCGCGAGCGCATTGCGCTGTGGGACGGCTCGAAAGGCCTGCTGCTGGCCGACATCATGGGCGAGCGCGACGCGATTTCGCAGTCCGACCAGGGGCGCTCGTTCCGCGCTTTCTGGGATTTTTTGATGTCCAGCAGCCGCCAAGACGAACTGACCCAGTTGCTGGCCCATGTGCTGAGCCTGGACCCGGTGGCCGAGCTGAAGCCCGATCAGCGCATCAAGCGCGTGCATTACGACTGGCTGGAAGCGGGCGAGCACACGCAGCGCACGGTGGCGCAGTTGTCGCAGCAGTTGCGGCGCTTTTTGGACGACAAGGCCTGGCTTGAAAACCGCCGCATCATGGACCTGCTGCGCAGCATCGAGGCGCGTGCGCTGGGCTTGCGCGACACGCCGCCGCCGGGCGAGGTGATGACGGTGGCCGACAGCGCGGCCGAGATTGAATTGCCGATGGAGCGGCCGCTGCACCAGCCCAGCGTCAAGCCGGCCATCGCCGCCACCGTGCGGGTCGCCGATGACGAAGACGAAGACGGCAAAGCCGCCCTCGCCAGCATGCAAGCGCTGTACGCCCAGGTGGTGGTGGACCCGACCCGGCTCAGCCGCCATGTGCGGCGCAGCCTGGCCGACCGCGCCCAGGTCACGCTGGCCGAACTGTGTGCGACGCAACCGTTGCGGCAGGGCTTGGCCGAGCTGGTGGGCTATTTGCAGCTGAGCGATCCGGGCTTCAAGACCGTCGTCGATGAAACAATTTCCGAGACCATCAGCTGGCAGCCGGAGGGTGGGATGGACGGCGCTGCGGATAACAGCAACAACAACAGCGGCGGGGTGCTGCACAAGCGAGCCCACTTGCCGCGTGTAATCTTTGTGAAATGACGGGGCAGGGCATCAATATGGACGCAAGTGACACCGAGCCCGCCAGCGCGGCCGGGGTGAATGATTTGTCGGCGCTGGCTGTCACCTTGCTGAAGGGCGTGCTCTATCAGGAGCAGGACGCGGCGCTGTGGGCCGCCTTGCTGAAACTGCAAGCGCGCTTGCGCGACTATGTGGCGGTGTTGGGCCTGGAGCTGGTGCTCGACGAGGCCGAGGGCTATGCCTATTTGCGCGCCAAGCCGGTGGACGAAACGGAGGCTGCGGCAGCGACAGGGGCGGCCAAGCTGCCGCGCTTGGTGGTGCGGCGGCCCTTGTCCTTTCCGGTCAGTTTGTTGCTGGCGCTGTTGCGCAAGAAGTTGGCCGAATTTGATGCCAGTGGCCTGGACACCCGGCTGGTGCTGACGCGTGAGGAACTGATTGAGTTGATCCGCATCTTCTTGCCCGCCAGCAGCAACGAGGCCCGTTTGATCGACCAACTCGAGACCCACTTGAACAAGATTGTCGAGCTGGGGTTTTTGCGCAAGCTGAAAAGCGCCGCCGGGCAGCAGCCCAGCTTCGAGGTGCGGCGCATCTTGAAGGCCTTTGTCGATGCGCAGTGGCTGGCCGATTTCGACGCCCGCCTGGCGGCCTATCAGACGCAGCTGGTGGCGGGGCATGGCAGCGATGACGCCTGAGCTTGATCTGTCGCAAGCCTTCGACTTTGCCGACGACGCGCTGTCCGGCTTTCGCTTGCAGCGGCTGGAGGTCTTCAACTGGGGCACTTTCGACGGCCGCGTTTGGGTGCTGCACCCGGAGGGCAAGAACGCGCTGTTGACCGGCGACATCGGCTCGGGCAAATCGACGCTGGTGGACGCCATCACCACGCTGCTGGTGCCGGCCCAGCGCGTCGCCTACAACAAGGCCGCCGGGGCTGACAGCAAGGAGCGCAGCTTGCGCTCCTATGTGCTGGGGCATTACAAATCAGAGCGCAACGAGCTCAGCGGCGCGGCCAAACCGGTGGCGCTGCGCGACCAAAGCAGTTACTCGGTGATCCTGGGCGTGTTCCATAACGCCGGCTTCGACCAGACCGTCACGCTGGCGCAGGTGTTCTGGATGAAGGACGCGCATGGCCAGCCGGCGCGGTTCTTCGTCGGGGCGGAGAAGGACTTGTCGATTGCCGGCGACTTTGCCAATTTCGGCACCGAGATCGCGGCCCTGCGCAAGCGATTGCGCGGGGCGGGCCGGACCGAGCTGTTCGACAGCTTTCCGCCCTACGGCGCTTGGTTCCGGCGTCGCTTCGGCATCGAGAACGAGCAAGCGCTGGAGCTGTTTCACCAAACCGTGTCGATGAAGTCGGTCGGCAATTTGACCGACTTTGTGCGCAGCCACATGCTGGAGCCGTTCGAGGTGGCACCGCGCATTACCGCGCTGATTGCGCATTTTGATGATTTGAACCGAGCCCACGAAGCGGTGCTGAAGGCCAAGCAGCAGTTGAGCTTGTTGGCTCCGTTGGTGGCCGACGGCGAACGCCACGCGGCCAGCGTCGCCGAGGTGGATCAGTTGCGGGCCAACCGGCAGGCGCTGCGGCGCTACTTTGCCGGTCTCAAGCTCGGGTTGCTGGAGTTGCGGCTGGGCGGTTTGACTGACGATTTGCAGCGCGCCGAGGCCTATGTCGAGCGGCTCGGTTTGCGGGTGACGCAGCAGCGGCAGGAGCAGCGCGCGCTGGAGCGCGACATCGCACAGAACGGCGGTGACCGGCTGGCGCAGATCGGCCGGGCCATGGCCGAAAAATCGGCCGAAGTGGCGCGCCGTCGCGACCGGGCCGAGCGCTACAACGGCTTGGCGCGCGGTATCGGCCTGCTCAGCATGAGTTCCGCACAGGACTTTGTGGCGCAGCGCCAAAGCTTGGCGGCGATGCGTGCCGCCGTCGCCGACGAGGACGCGAAGCTGGACAACCTGAGGACCGAGCAAGCGGTCGAGTTTGCCGGCAGGCGGCTGGCGTTGGCCGAGCTGGTGGCCGAAATCGACAACCTGAAAGCGCGCCGCAGCAACATCCCCAAGGACCAGGTGACGATGCGGGCGGCGCTGTGCAGCGCGCTGGACTTGGCCGAGACGGA
>JBIIVZ010000029.1:0-12451 GCA_044339175.1 Roseateles sp. | reverse complement strand
CACGGGTGCCACCGTCGGCCCACCCCCCCCCTCGCAACCACGCGGGTCGCGACCCGCCCTACAAATGCCGGGTCAACAAGTGCCCAGGCGGTGAACACGCCGTTTCTTCGCGAACGCTGGGCACTGCCAGGGGCTTGGAATGGGTTCAGCGCTTAAATAAGTCGAGGATGCTCTTCTTCTCGTCCTCACTGGCATTGCGCGGCACCTTGCCGTCGTCGAGGCTGAGGGCCCGCACGCCGGAGTTGCCGGCGTACTCGTCGTAATACCACTCGCCGTTCAGATTGACGACGCCCTCGGGGGCGCTCGGCTCGGACACCGCGACGCCGCGCAAGGCGAACTGCATGTACTCGATCCACACCGGCAAGGACAAGCCGCCGCCGGTTTCGCGGTCGCCCAGCTTTTTCGGCTGGTCGTAGCCTATCCACACCACCGCCACGACTTGTTGCTGGTAGCCGGCGAACCAGGCGTCCATCGAATCGTTGGTGGTGCCGGTCTTGCCGTAGATGTCCGGGCGCTTCAGCTGCGCCTGCGCCTTGGCCGCCGTACCGCTGCGTGTCACTTCTTGCAGCAGGCTGCTCATCAAGAAGGCATTGCGGGCCTCGATGACGCGGCTTTCCTCGCCCAGCGGCGTTGCGGGTGCCTCGTACAGCAGGCGGCCCTTGTTGTCGGTCAGCTTGGCAATCAGCAGCGGCGTCACGCGGTGGCCGCCATTGGCAAACACGGCAAAGCCTTGCGCCATTTGCATCGGCGTGACCGAACCGGCACCCAGCGCCATCGTCAGATAGGCCGGATGCTTTTCGGCGTCAAAGCCGAAGCGGGTCAGCCACTGCTGGGCATAGCCGACGCCGATGGAGTTCAGCACCCGGATCGAGACCATGTTCTTCGACTTGGCCAGGGCCTTGCGCATCGTCATCGGGCCTTCAAACGTACCGTCGTAATTCTTCGGCTCCCAGGGCTGACTGCCGGTGCTGGTGGCGTCAAAAAACAGCGGTCCGTCGTTGATGATGGTGCTGGGCGTGAAGCCTTTTTCCAGCGCGGCCGAGTAGATGAAGGGCTTGAAGCTGGAGCCCGGCTGACGCCAAGCCTGCGTCACATGGTTGAACTTGTTCTTGGCGTAGTCGAAGCCGCCGACCAGCGCACGGATGCGACCGCTGCGTGGGTCGAGCGAGACGAAGGCACCTTCGACTTCGGGCAATTGGGTAATCGTCCACTCGTCCTTGCCGGTCTTCGGTGGCGTGGCCGACTTGACAACTCGGATGACGGCCCCGCGCCTGATTTTGGTTTTCGGGTTGCCTCGGTCGGCCAGCCCGGACGTGGCGGGCTTCAAGCCATCGCCGGTGATGGTGAGCGTCTCGCCGTTTTGCAGGGCCGCCACCACCTTGCGCGGGTCGGCCTCCAGCACCACGGCGGCCAGCAACTCGTCGTTGGCCGGGTGGTCGGCCAGCGCCTCGGCGATGCGGGCGTCCAGTTCTTTGGCCTCGGCCGGCAGATCGGCATAAGCCTCGGGTCCGCGATAGACCTGACGGCGCTCGAAGTCGAGGATGCCGCGCCGCAGCGCGCGGTAGGCGGCGGTCTGCTCCTCCATGCTCAGCGTCAGGTAGACGTTCAGCCCGCGCGAATAGGCGTCATCGCCGTACTGGCTGAAAATCAGTTGCCGTGCCGCCTCGGCCACATATTCGGCGTGCGGCGGGGACTCCCTCACTTGCCGATAGCGCAGCACTTCGGCCTTGGCCTTGTCGCGCTGCTCGGCGGTGATGTAGCCGTTCTCGAGCATGCGCTCGATGATGTATTGCTGACGAATATTGGCCCGTCGCGGGTTGTTGATCGGGTTGTAGCTGGACGGAGCTTTGGGCAGCCCGGCCAGCATCGCCGCCTCGGCAATCGACAACTCGCGCAGCGGCTTGCCAAAGTAGACCTCGCTGGCCGCCGCGAAACCGTAAGCCCGGTGACCCAGAAAGATCTGATTCATATAGATCTCGAGAATCTGCTCCTTGTTCAGCGCCCGCTCGATCTTCAATGCCAGCAAAATCTCGTAAATCTTGCGCGTCAGCGTTTTTTCGGTCGACAAGTAGAAATTGCGCGCCACTTGCATGGTGATGGTGGACGCGCCCTGGCTGCGCGAATCGCTGATATTGGCCAGGCCGGCCCGGACGATGCCCAGGTAATCGACCCCGCCGTGCTGATAGAAGCGCGCGTCCTCGATCGCCAGCACCGCGTCCTGCATCACCTTCGGGATGTCCTTGACGGCTTGGTAGTTGCGCCGCTCCTCGCCGAACTCGGCCAGCAGCAGGCCTTCGTTAGACAACACGCGCAGCGGCAGCTTGGGTCGGTAGTCGGTCAAGCCGCTGATGTCGGGCAGGTTCGGGTAAGCCATGGCCAGCGCCAGGGCCAACAGCAGCAGCCCGCCTGCGGTGCCGGCTGCCAGCAAACCGGTAAACCAGAGCAGCAAGCGGCCGAGCAGATGCAGGGCAGGGTGGGCCGGGCTGCGGCTAGGGGCCGAGTCACGGCTCTGCGGGATAGTCTTCTTGGCTTCGCTCATGGTCCTCCAATGGGGTGAACCATTATAGAAAGCTCGGTGCAGCAGCTCGATGTGCCGCGGCCGCCGCCGCCGCGCCTCGAATGAGGTGGCTGACCTGGGCCCGAATTGGCGGATTTGGCCGGCCTTTTCCGCGCTTCGACGTCACAAAACCTCATGTATTGTTCGCCCTAAGTTGCTACTTATGGCATTAGCAATTTTTCAGAATGGCGAGGCTTTGCTGCTAGCATCCGAGCCAATTATTAATAGTCCGACGATCACGTTGGGGAGAATCGGTCGATGGGAATACTTGACGTACTGTTGGGTCGCAAGCATCCACCGATGATTGGTTTGGACATCAGTTCATCCAGCGTCAAGCTGGTCGAGTTGGGGCGCAACGCGGCGGGCGAACTGGTGCTGGAACGGTTTGCCACCGAGCCGTTTGAAAAGGGCTGGATCACCGACGGGCAGGTCGAAAAGTTCGACGAGGTGGCCGAGGCCGTGCGCCGTGTCGTGGCGCGCAGTGGCAGCAAAACGCGTGATGCGGTGCTCGCCATGCCGCAATCCGCAGTCATCACCAAAAAGATCATGTTGCCTGCCGGTCTGCGCGACGAGGAGATGGAATTGCAGGTCGAGGCCGAGGCGAACCAATACATCCCGTTCTCGCTCGACGAAGTCAGCCTAGATTTTTGCGTCATCGGGCCCAGCCCGACGTCGGTCGGGGATGTCGAGGTATTGATCGCCGCCTCGCGCAAAGACCGGGTGCAAGACCGCCAAGGCTTGGCTGAGGCCGCCGGGCTGCGTCCGGTGATTCTGGACATCGAGTCACATGCATCGCGCATGGCGATGGGGCGCTTGATTGCGAGTTTGCCGAATGCTGGCAAGGACGCCTTGGTCGCCCTGTTTGAAATCGGCGGCGAAACCACCAGCCTGAAAGTGTTGCGCGACGAAGAAATGCTGTATGACCGCGATCAAGCTTTTGGCGGTTCGCAATTGACACAATTGATTTCGCGCCAATATGGGTTTTCATTCGAAGAAGCTGAACAAAAGAAACTCGCGAATGAATTACCTGAAGATTTCGAGGTGGCCGTGCTGAATCCTTTTGTCGATAGTTTGTCGCAGGAGATTGGTCGTGCGCTGCAATACTTCTTCACCAGCACGCCACATCACAAAGTTAATTATGTGATGCTGGCCGGCGGCACTGCCACCCTGGCCGGTTTGAAAGAGCGAGTCACCGAGTTGACCGGTTTTGCCTGCATGGTCGTGAACCCGTTCGAAAACATGGCGTTCGGCGCGGCGGTGCGCGAGGCCAAATTGAAGCGTGAAGCGCCGGCCTACCTGACGGCTTGCGGCTTGGCGATGCGGAGGTTTTACCCGTGATCTTGATCAACCTGCTTCCCTACCGGGAAGAAAACCGGAAACGGCGCAAGACCGCATTTTTTGCCGGGTTGGGATTGGCCGCTTTGGTGGGCGTTGGCGTGGTCGTCGCGGCTTACGCCTTGCTGCAATATCTGAGTGCTGAGCAACAGCGTCGCAATCAATATCTGAGCGCCGAAATAGCTCGGCTTGATACCCAGATCAAGGATATTGCCAATCTGCGCTCCGAGATCGAATCATTGAAATCGCGCCAACGTGCGGTCGAGGATTTGCAGACCGACCGCAACACACCGGTGCATTTGCTGACTGAATTGGCTCGACACACGCCTGAGGGGGTCTATTTGACGGCCATCCGGCAAGTCGACAAGGTGGTGACGGTGAACGGTGTTGCCCAGACCAATGAGCGAGTTTCGGAGTTTTTGCGTAATACCTCGCGCAACTCGGAGTGGCTGGAAGGCCCGGAGTTGGTGGAAATCAAGGTGGCGAACCTGAGCACCAGCAGCCGCGATCAAAAGCGCCTGTTTGATTTCTCCCTGCGTATTTCACTGAAAGCGCCTGCGCGCGACACGCCGGCCGGTGCTGGCGGCGCAGCCATCCCGCCGGCAGGGGTTTCCAAAGACGCCGCTCCGGCTAAAAAGTCCTGAAGGCAAGCATGGCTAACAAGGCTTTATCGATCAAGTTTGACCTGAACGCCTGGGGTGAGGGCGTGGCGGAGCAGTTTCGCGACCTCAACCCGAAGGAGCCCGGCCAATGGCCGCTGCTGCCCAAGTTGGCGGCATTCTTTGCCTCCGCTTTGGTTGCGGCGGCGCTCGGGTGGTTTTTTGTGCTGGCCGATGTGCAGTCGGCCTTGCAAGTGGAGCGCGACCGCGAACCGGTGTTGAAAGAAGATTACCGCGGCAAACTGGCGCAAGCCGTCAACCTGCCTGAGCTGCGCAAGCAAAAAAGTCAGGTCGAGGAATATGTGACGCAGTTGGAAAAGCAACTGCCGGGCAAGGCCGAGATGGATGCGCTGTTGTCCGACATCAACCAAGCCGGTCTCGGTCGTGGCCTGCAGTTCGAGCTGTTCCGGCCCGGTCAAGTGGTGGTCAAGGACTACTACGCCGAGCTGCCAATTTCGCTGCGCGTGTCGGGCCGTTATCACGACATCGGTGCGTTTGCCGCCGATGTGTCGAACCTGTCGCGCATCGTCACGCTGCACAACTTGAGCGTGGTGGCCCCGACGGGCAAGGACGCCGGTGCAAGCCTCAGCATGGAAGCGACGGCGCGCACCTATCGTTATCTGGACATGCTGGAAGTGGTCGAGCAAAAGAAGATGGCTGCCAAAGCCACGGCGGGAGCCAAGAAATGAGCGCCGCCGTGAGGGTTCGATCTGTCGGCACGCTGCTGTTGAGCGCGTTGTTGCTGGTGGCCTGTTCCGCCGACATGGACGAGTTGCAGGAATGGATGGAGCAGCAAAAGCGCCAGGCCAAACCGACGATCAAGCAGTTGGTGCCGCCGAAGAAGTTTCTGCCCCAGCCCTACGAGGCCAGCGCCGGTGTCGAGCCGTTCAGCGCGCAAAAGCTCAGCGTGGCTCTCAAGCAAGAGGCTTCGCAGTCGAACTCGATGCTGAGTGCCGAAATGAGTCGGCGGCGCGAGCCGCTGGAAGCCTATCCGCTGGACAGCATGTCCATGGTCGGCAGCATCACGCGTCAGGCCCAACGCTCCGCCCTGTTGCGGGTGGACAACTTGCTTTACCAGGTCAAGAGCGGTGACCACCTGGGCTTGAACTTTGGACAAGTGATGAAAATCAGCGAAACCGAACTCACCTTGCGGGAAGTCGTCCAGGACGCTGCAGGCGAGTGGATTGAACGCACCAGTACCCTCCAGCTCCAGGAGAAGGGACGATGAGAACATTGCAGGAAGTGACCCGGATGAGCCCAGTTTGCAAATCTGACCGTTGGGGCAAAGTCGGCTCCGCCGTGGTGTTCGCGATGGGGCTGTGGGCGGCGACGCAAGCAACGGCCCAAACGACGACCCGATCGGCGACTCAGACGGCGGTGCTCGCCATCAACAGCACGCAGCAATCGGGTGTGGAGGTGGTGCGCATCGAGTTGTCGGAGTCGCTCGCCGAGTTGCCCAAGGGCTTCACCGTGCTGACCCCGCCGCGCATCGCGATCGATCTGCCCGGCGTGGTCAACGGCCTCGGCCGTTCGGTGGTCGAGATCAACCAGGGCAATTTGCGCTCGGCCAATGTGGCGCAGGCCGGCGAGCGCACTCGCCTCGTGCTGAATCTGCGCCAAGCGTCCGGCTACCGGGCCGAGTTGCAGGACAAGGCCTTGCTGCTGATCCTTGAGAACACGCCTGGCGTCGCGGCTGCAGCCGCTGCGGCTTCTAGCAACGAGCCGCTGCATTTTGCCCAGAGCATGAATGCTGCGCCGCAGCTGATCCGCGACATCGACTTCCGGCGTGGCCAGGACGGTGCCGGCCGCATCATCGTCAACCTTCCGAGCAACCAGGTCGGCGTCGATATTCAACAACAGGGCCAGAACCTGGTGGTCGAGTTCCTGCGCTCGGGCCTGCCCGAAGCGCTGCGCCGCCGCCTCGATGTGGCCGACTTCGGCAGCCCGGTGCAGACGGTGGTCACGACCCAGAACGGTGACCGCGTGCGCATGGTGGTCGAGCCCAAAGGGGCGTGGGAGCACAGCGCTTACCAGAGCGACAACCAATTCGTGCTGGAGGTGAGGCCGCAAAAGGTCGACCCGAACAAGCTGACGGCCGGGCCGGGCTTTGCCGGCGACAAGCTGTCGCTGAACTTCCAGAACATCGAAGTGCGCGCGCTGTTGCAGGTGATTGCCGACTTCACCAATTTCAACGTCGTGACCAGCGACACCGTCACCGGCAGCGTGACCTTGCGGCTGAAAGATGTGCCCTGGGATCAGGCGCTGGACATCATCTTGCAGGCCAAGGGCCTGGGGTTGCGCAAGTCTGGCAATGTGCTGTGGATCGCGCCGAAGGATGAGCTGGCCGCAAAAGAAAAGCTGGAGCTGGAATCGAAGGCCCAGATCGCCAACCTGGAGCCGGTGCGCACCCAGTCCATCCAGCTCAATTACACCAAGGCCGAGGAAGTGGCCAAGGGCTTGAGCGGACAGAACTCGGGCGGTGGCAGCGGTGCGGGCGGCTCGTCCGGCGGCGGGCAGAACCCGTCGCGCATCTTGTCGACGCGCGGCAGTGTGATTTTCGAGTCGCGCACCAACCAGTTGTTCATCACGGACATCCCGTCCAAGCTCGAAGAGATCCAGGCCATGATCGCCAAGATCGACATCCCGGTGCGCCAAGTCTTGATCGAGGCCCGCATCGTCGAGGCGGACGACAAATTTGGCCGTTCGCTGGGTGTCAAGTTGGGCGCTAGCGACTTGCGCGGCGTGCAGGGGGGCATTCCGGGTTACAACGTCGGTGGGAGCAACTACTTGACTTTGGGCGGCAGTCTCAATGCAATTGCGGGTCAGACCGGGCAGACGGGTGGCAATCTGGGGCAAAACGCTGCCGGCATCTACAACACGCAGTTTCTGAATTTACCGGCTAATGTTTCTTCGGACAGTTTCGGTGGGGCCACCGCAGCGTCCTTTGCGCTTTCCTTGTTCAGCGCCACAGCCAACCGCTTTTTGAACCTGGAGCTGTCGGCGCTGGAGGCGGACGGCAAGGGCAAGATCGTCTCCAGCCCGCGGGTCATTACCGCCGATCAGGTCAAGGCCTTGATCGAGCAGGGTGAGGAGTTGCCCTACCAAGTCGCTACCGCCAGCGGTGCCACGTCGATACAGTTTCGCAAGGCCAATCTGAAGTTGGAAGTGACACCGCAGATCACGCCCGAGGGCAATGTGATCCTCAACGTGGACGTCAACAAGGACAGCCGCGGCACGCTGACGCCGCAGGGCTACGCGATCAACACCAAGCATGTGCAGACCCAGGTGTTGGTGGAAAACGGCGGCACGGTGGTGATCGGCGGCATCTTCACCCAGGACGAACGCGAGGACGTGTCCAAGGTGCCGATGCTGGGCGATATTCCTTATGTCGGCAATTTGTTCAAGAACAAGTCGCGCACCTCAAGCAAGACCGAGCTGCTGATCTTCCTGACGCCCAAGGTCGTTAGCGACCGGACGACGGTGCGCTAACTGGCATGAATTTCATCAATGGCGGCGCAGTCAGCGTCGGCGGGGCAGGAGTTTTTAGAAATGAATAAATTGATTTGGTTCAAGCGAGCTGGCCTGCGGGCGCTGGCGGCTGTGGCACTGGGCGCTGTATTGACCGCATGCGGCGGTGGCGGCGGCGGTGCCGACGCGGGAACGCCAGTGCTCGGCGGGGCCAGCGCGGTCACGGGCACGACGCCCAGCACGCTGGTGGCTTTGGCGCTGGTGGCAGACAAATCGACGGTACCCAATACCGGTGCGGAGGTCGTGACCTTCACCGTTACCGCGCTGGCAGCCGGCAATGCCGCGTTGACCGGCATTGCCGTGCCCATCACCGTGTCGGTGGGCAGCGGTGCCATCGTCACCCCTTCGGGCAAAACGACCGATGCGGCAAAGGGGTCGATGACGGCGGAAGTGAAGTTGACCGACAAGACCAGCCGTACAGTCACGGTGACTGTCAGCAGTGGCAGCGGCACGACCAGCATCACCAAGACCGCCAGCTTCGATGTGGTCGACAGCGTCAACGGCAGCAAGGTGGCTGACTTGGCTCTGGTGCTGGACAAGACCAGCATTCCAAACAATGGCAGCGAGAGCGTCAAGCTGACGGTGACCTCTCTCGACGCCTCCCGCAATGCCATCGGCGGCTCGCCGGTCAGCTTTGCCGTCTTGAACGATGTGAGCAACGGGGCGGTGGTCAACGCCCTCGGCAAGACCAGCACCGACGCCACCAGCGGGCAATTGGTCGCCGACGTCAGCCTGGCCAGCAACCGCGTCAACCGCGCCATCACCGTGCAGGCCACCAGCGGCACGGTGGTGCGGACAATCAGCTTTGATGTGATCACCGCCTTGTCCGTTGTCCCCAAGGCCAACGACCTGACGATGACCTTGAGCAAGCTCAGCGTCGGTAATTCCGGTGGCGATTCCGTCGATGTGGTGGTGACGGCGGTCGATGCGTCGCGCAATGCGGTGGCCGGCATCAAAGTGGCTTTCGCGGTCGATAGCAATGCGATTGTGGTGGTCGGCAACAGCACCACCGATGTCAATGGCCAAGCCAAGGCGACCGTGCAGATTGGCGCTGATCGCACCAACCGGACGGTGACGGTCACGGCCACCAGCGACGTGCTGTCGCGTCAAGCGGCGTTCAAGGTCACCGGAGCCAAGTTGCAGGCCACCTTGGTGCCGTCGACGCTACGCAATGGTGAAGCCGGGCGGGTCGAGTACACGCTGACCGATTCCAACTCCAACCCGATGACCTTGGTCGACATCACCGTGAACGGCCCCGGCAGCGCGACCAAGACCGACAAAACCGACTCGAACGGCAAATACTCTTATGTCTACGTGGCCAACGGTGCCGGCCCCACGCCGATCAGCGCCACCGCCGGCGGGACCAGTGCGGTCAGCACGATTCAGATCGACGCCAGCGTGTCCGATGTGCCCGCCGCCACCACCATCGCGTCGGCCACCTTCACCGCTTCTTCGGTCGTCGTCAATGTCAACGCGGTGGGCAGCATCGAAAACCGGGTTGAGTTGCGTTTGCTGTTCCGCAGCAGCAAGAACGAGCCGATTCCGAACGTTCGGGTGCGGTTGGGCTTTGGTGCTAACAACTCGGGCACCGATGCCGACATCAGCTCGGGCAAAGACAAGGTCATCACCTCGGACGCCAACGGCATCGCGGTCACCAGCTTCATCGCCGGCCAGCGCGCCAGCCCGACCGATCAGGTCAAGGTCTTCGCCTGTTTCGGCAAGGACAACAACGTGGCCGAAATTGTGGCCTGCGATGTGGCCAATCTGCGCACCATCTCGCTGACCGTGGTGGAGCAACCGGTGTCGATCTCGATCGGCTCCAACAGGTTGGTCATCGTCAAAACGCTGACCTACCAGCAGGAGTTCACCGTGTTGGTGGTGGACTACGCAGGTAACCCGAAGGCCGAGGTGCAGTTGGCGCCGGTGATCGATCTGGTGAACTACTTGAAGGGCTATTATTTTTACGATGCCGTCGCACTGAAATGGATTAAGCAGCTGACGGCCATCTGCCTGAACGAGGACAACTCGGTCGGGGTCGGCTACCGCAACGGCACGATGGAAACCGGCGAAGACGTCAACGGCAACCTGCAGCTGGACCCGCGCAAGTCCGATATGTCGATCAGCATGGTGGGCTCGACCAAGACCGATGCCAACGGTTTGGCTGTGCTGCGGGTGGAATATCCGCAAAACATGGGCAGTTGGTTGGAGTTCTCGATCAAGGTCAGTGCGTCGGGCGTGCTCAGCCCGCCCGCTTGGACCGGCCGCTTGGCCATCGAGGGCGACCCGACGTTGAAGGGCGCGCCCCAATATTCGATCGTGCCAATCTCGGCCATCACGGCCCCAGCCGCGCCACCGTTCGTCGACAGCCCTTACGGCCAGGTTGGCAGTTGCGCATCTCCCAGCTGATGTGGGCCTGATGTGGGACTGAGGTGGGGCTGACATGGGGCAAGTGATATCGCTGGTCGGCATGCCCGGCGGCGGTAAATCGACGGTGGGGCGGCAATTGGCGCGGCAGCTGGGCATGCGCTTTGTCGACTCTGACACCGACATCGAGGTGCGGCTCGGCGAGCCGATCCGCACGTTCTTCGAGCGAGCCGGAGAAGCGGCGTTTCGCGATGTCGAGAGCGAGGTGCTGGCCGAAATCCTGTCCCGCAGCGGCGAGTTCGTGTTGGCGACCGGCGGCGGGGTGGTGCTGCGCGAAGCCAATCGAGAGCTGTTGCGCCAGCGCTCGACCGTGCTCTATTTGCGCTCGTCGCCGGAGGAGTTGTTCCGGCGCTTGCGTCACGACACGCAGCGCCCCTTGCTGCAGGTGCGCGACCCGCTCGCCAAGCTGCGCGAGCTGTATGTGCAGCGCAACGGGCTGTACCGGCAATGCGCGCATTTCGTGCTGGAAACCGGCCGGCCGACCTTGCACGGCTTGGTCAATATGGCCTTGATGCAGCTGGAGTTGGCGGGGTTGGTGGATCCGTCGCGCGTCGCGGCCACCGTCGGGGCCGAGCCGCTTTGAGCGGGTAGTGGGCAAGTCGCACACCGTTTGCGGTGACGGCCCGCCCCGTACACTGGGTGCATGACTGCCGCGCTCACCCCCTTGAACTCTGTTTCCCCAGCTCAAACCCAAACGGTTTCCATCGCACTTGACCAGCGCGGCTACGACATCGTGATTGGCTCCGGCCTGCTCGATGCGCCGGCCAGTTGGCACGGCCTGCCGCGTGCGGCGGCTGCGGTGATCGTCACCAATGACACCGTCGCACCGCTTTACTTGCAGCGGCTGCGCACGCAGCTGCTAGCGCATTACCCGCGGGTCGATACCGTGCTGCTGCCGGACGGTGAGCAGTACAAGGATTGGGCCACGCTGAACCGGGTCTTCGACCACCTGCTGGCCAATGCCTCTGACCGCAAGACCGTGCTGTTCGCCCTGGGCGGCGGCGTGATCGGCGACATGACCGGTTTTGCCGCCGCCATCTACATGCGCGGCGTGCCTTTTGTGCAGGTGCCGACCACCTTGTTGGCGCAGGTGGATTCCTCGGTCGGCGGCAAGACCGCCATCAACCATCCGCTCGGCAAGAACATGCTGGGTGCGTTTTATCAGCCGGTGCGGGTGATCGCAGATCTGGACACGCTGGATACCTTGCCCGCACGCGAGCTGTCGGCCGGGCTGGCCGAGGTCATCAAATACGGGCCGATTGCCGATGCGGCCTTTCTGGACTGGCTGGAACTCAACCTGGATGCCTTGCTGGCGCGCGACAAGGCGGCGCTGGCCTATGCCGTCAAGCGCTGCTGCGAGATCAAGGCTTGGGTGGTGGGCCAAGACGAGCGCGAGCAAGGGCTGCGGGCGATTCTCAATTTCGGCCACACCTTTGGCCACGCGATTGAAACCGGTCTGGGCTACGGTGCTTGGTTGCACGGTGAGGCGGTCGGTTGCGGCATGGTGATGGCCAGCGATTTGTCGGTGCGGCTGGGGCTGATGCCGGCCGAGTTCTTGCCGCGCATGCAGCGTTTGATCGCGCGCGCCGGCCTGCCGGTGCTCGGGCCCGACTTGGGGGCCGAGCGCTATCTGGAGCTGATGCGCGTCGACAAGAAATCCGAAGGCGGAGCGATCCGTTTTGTGCTGGTCGAGGGCCTGGGCCGTGCCGGCCTGCATGCCGCGCCTGATGAGTTGGTGGCCGAGGTGCTGGCCCGCCATTGCTCAGCGTCCGCATGAAGCTGGCCTCTTATGCCTGCGATCCCGGTTTGAGCCGGGGGCGACGCGTTTTCGAGGTGGCCGCGCCGACGCGCAGCGAATATCAGCGCGACCGGGACCGCATCATCCACAGCAGCGCATTTCGCCGCTTGGTCTACAAAACGCAGGTGTTCTTGAACCACGAGGGTGACC
>JBIIVZ010000028.1:0-12457 GCA_044339175.1 Roseateles sp. | reverse complement strand
CGGGCCGGCCGCGTGTGCACCGCGTGGTCTGCGCCATCGACTGCGGCATCGTCGTCAACCCAGCCATCGTGGCCCAGCAAATGGAGAGCGCCGTGATCTTCGGTCTGACGGCGGCGCTGTTCGGCCGTATCGACATCAAGGCCGGCGTGGTGCAGCAGCGCAACTTCCCCGACTACCCGCTGCTGACGCTGGCGCAAACCCCGGTCATCGAAACCCATCTGATCGACAGCGAGCACTCGCCCAGCGGCGTCGGCGAGCCCGGCACCCCGCCGGTAGCGCCGGCGCTGGCTAATGCCTGGTTTGCGCTGACCGGCGAGCGGCGCCGGCGCTTGCCGCTAGGGTAAGAATCTGCGCGTCTCGTTAGTGAGAAAGCCAATGGTCTGCCAAAGTAGAAGGCGGGTTAGAAACTTTCCCAATCGTCGCCGCCTGCTTTGGCGCCACTGTCACGAGCAGCCTAGGGCGCTGCCGCAGGCGCATGTAATGCCACTGGGTTGGAGCGCGCCTTGAACTTGGGCGCAACCTTCTTGACAGTAGCAAACTGCTTCGGTGCGCTGTGGTTTACCGGCGCGGTGGCATGTTGGCTTGGGTCATATTCGCCCTGTCCTTGCGACAGCTTAAATACCGCAACCGTGCCGACCAAGTCTTGCGCTTGAGATTCGAGGCTGCTCGCTGCTGCGGCCATCTCCTCCACCAGCTCCGCGTTCTGCTGCGTCACCCGATCCAGCTGTTGCACCGCCTCGCCGACCTGCGCTACGCCTTGACTTTGCTCGGTGCTGGCCGCGCTGATCTCGCCCATGAGGTCAGTCACCCGGCGGATCGAGCCCACCACCTCGGTCATGGTGGCTCCGGCCTGATCAACCAAAACCGTGCCTTGTTCAACCCGCTCCACGCTGGCGTTAATCAAGCTCTTGATTTCTTTCGCAGCGTCCGCCGAGCGCCCGGCCAGGCTGCGCACCTCACTGGCCACCACCGCAAAACCGCGACCCTGTTCGCCGGCCCGCGCCGCTTCCACTGCCGCGTTCAGGGCCAGGATATTGGTCTGGAAGGCAATGCCGTCGATGACGCTGATGATGTCGGCAATTTTCTTGGACGAATCGTTGATGCCCTTCATGGTGTCCACCACCTTGGCCACCACTTCACCGCCCCTGATCGCCACGGTGCTGGCGCTTTGGGCCAACTGGTTGGCTTGACGGGCGTTGTCGGCGTTTTGCTTGACGGTGGAGCTGAGCTCTTCCATGGAGGCGGCAGTTTCTTCCAGTGCACTGGCTTGTTGCTCAGTGCGCGCACTCAGCTCGTGGTTGCCCTGGGCGATTTCGGCACTGGCGGTAGACACGCTCTCGGAGCCTTGGCGCACCGACTGCACCGTGCGTGCAAGGCTGGTCGTCATCGTGCGGAGCCCGGCCATGACGCTGGTGCTGTCGCCGGGACGAAGGTGGATCGAGATCGTCAGGTTGCCACCGGCAACCGAATCCGCCACCTCCTTCAATTCGCCGGGCTCCGCACCGAGTTGCCGCATCACGCGCACCATATAGACCGAAAATCCCACCATTCCCAAACCCACCAGCAGCACAGCCCCGAGCACTGCGGCAAGGGCGGTGTCGGCCTCTTGAGAGACGTTGACCAAGTCTGCGGACAATCCCTCTCCTAGGCGCTTTTTTTCGTTCCCCAGTGGCGTCAGCAGGCTGTTGCGCGCCGGCACCGTCTTGTCAACCAGAAGTGCGAAAGCCTCGGCTTTCTTGCCGTCTTGAATCAGTTTGATGTTTTCGCCACCGATGGTCCAGAACTCCTGCATTAGCGCGGGCAGCGGCGCAAACGCCTGGCGACCAGCGTCGGTTGTCAACGACTTGCCGAATGCATCGAGTACGCCTTCGACCAGCTTCTTTTTCTCCATCGCGTCGCCTAGTGCTATGTTCATTTCTTCGGGCGTGCGCGCCAGGATCGCGTGTCGCAGTTGTAGCGACGCACGGGTGATATTGAGCTCTATTTCCGCGATTCTCATAAGTTGCGGCGCACGGTAGAGTTTGACGTTATCGGCATCCATGGAAATCTGTTTCATGACCAGCCATACGACGGCCGCGAGAACAATCATCGCGGCGACGAGAAAGCCGCTGAACAGGTACAGGCGCGCCGTTAGGCCGATGCGAGAACTTTGATTGCTGGGGTTCATGATGAATTTTTTTGTGAATTTTGAAATTGGTGGACTAATGCAGTGTTTGAGCGACCAGCCCTATCTCGGCGCTGGTCATGAGCAATTCAGGCCCCTGGCGGCGTCCGGCATTCGCGAAGAAACAGCGTGCTCGCGGGATCAGCGCGGCGGGACGTTTTGCTCCGTGTCCTCCTGCGCAGCCTAGGGCTGCGACCTCCTCCTTAACCTCCGCAAAACGCCCCGCCGCGCTAATCCTTCGGCTCTGCGTTTGCTCATCTAGGCCAACACCGGCCAGCATTTCGGGGTGTAAAAAGTTTTGTTTCTTGAGAGTTTTTCGATATCGAGCAGAATCAGTATGCAGTTTTCCAGCGAGCCGATGGCCAGCAGATGGTCGCTGCCTACGGTTGAGTAAAACTCGGGCACCGGGCACCGGGCGCAGTTGCTCGGGCTTCAAGGTGATTACGTCGGAGACACCATCGACGACCATTCCCACCACCTGCTTGCCGATATTGAGCACGATCACTACCGTGAAGGTGTCGTAGTTCACCTGCGCCAGGTTGAACTTGATGCGCATATCGAAGATGGGCACGATCACGCCGCGCAGGTTAACCACGCCCAGGATGCAGGTCGGGGCGTTGGCCATGCGGGTGGAGCGCTCAAAGAAGCGAATTTCCTGCACCCGCAGGATGTCCATGCCGTATTCCTCGTCGCCGAGCTTGAAGGCGAGGAGCTCGCGAATCGCGAGTTCCGGCGAAGCCGATTTCGGAGTGGAATTTGCTATCGAGTTGCTTGTTGCAACGTTTGATTGACCCATATCAACACAGCCCTTATTTTTAATATGGAATTGAGATTGATTTTCATATGTTGAAAGCAGGTTTTTCAGCCCCCCTCCACCGCCGCGTTTACCCTTGCGTCCTTAAATATGCGCATCGCTATGCACCTGTCGTGTTCGCTGCAGAAAACGGAAAAATCGTGCGCTAAGGTGCGGTGTCTTCCAACGAAATTCATAGCAACTGGACCGCGGGTCTGACCGGCTGTAACAGACGTGCACCGGCCATACGGGCAAAGGATTGACCAGCCCGATGCCGTGGGGCCGCAGCTGGGGAAAATAAAGACCGGCAGTATTTTCTGGGGTTCTGGCTTTGCCGCTCCCCCCCCCTGTTTTGGGTCGTGACCCAATACTGTTCGTTTACCCAAAAAACCGTATCACCGATCGCCCTGAGCTTGTCGAAGGGCCTGAGCCTGTCGAAGGACCCCCCGCTTCCGACAACCCTTCGACAAGCTCAGGGCGAACGGGCTCTATCCGAACAGTATTGGGTCGTGACCCGCCCGGTGAGGATCAACCTTGAAGCTTGAACACGCTGACCACCTCCACCATCCGTGCAGCTTGCTGATTCAAGCTCTCGGCGGCGGCAGCGGCGGCTTCTTCGACCAGTGCGGCGTTTTGCTGGGTCACTTGGTCGAGCTGGGTGATGGCCCGGTTGATCTGGCCGATGCCGCTGGTCTGTTCTTGGGCCGAGCTGCTGATCTCGTTGATCAGCGTCGCCACATGTTTGACCTGGTTGACGATGTCATTCATTGAATCACCGGCAGCACCGACCAAGCGGCCGCCGGCTTCGACCCTGTCCACGCTGGCCCCGATCAGCGATTTGATCTCTTTGGCGGCATCGGCCGAGCGGCCGGCCAAGCTGCGCACCTCGCTGGCGACCACTGCAAAGCCGCGCCCCTGTTCACCGGCACGGGCCGCCTCCACCGCCGCGTTCAGCGCCAGGATATTGGTCTGGAATGCGATGCCGTCGATCACGCCGATGATGTCGGCGATCTTGCGTGAGGCCGTGCTGATGTCCTGCATCGTCGCCACCACCTGGCCCACTACCGTGCCGCCGTTGATGGCTGCAGCGCTGGCTGAGCTGGCCAATTGATTGGCTTGGCGGGCGGTCTCGGCGTTGCTTTTCACCGTGGCGCTGAGCTGCTCCACCGAGGCGGCGGTTTGTTCCAGATTGCTGGCCTGACTTTCGGTGCGCTGTGACAGGTCGGCGTTGCCGCTGCTTTCAATCTGGCTGACCAAGTCCCCGCGCGCTACGCGGGCGGTCGCGTCCAGCGCGGTTTGAAGGGGTGCGGTGATGCTGATCGTCAGCCGCCAAGCCAGCAGGGCGGCCAGGGCCAGCACCAGCGCCGCCGTCACGCTGATCACGCCGATGGTGGTGGTGGTGTTGCGGGCGCTGTCTAGCTCGGTGGCGGCCATGCCCTGCTGTTTTTGCAAATTGATGAAGCTTTTCAACTCCGCCATGCTGGCGTTCAACAGCGGGTCGATCTGTTCGGTGATGACCTTGCTGACCTGTTCGGTATTGAACTTCGATGCCAGATCGACGGCACTTTTGAACAAATCGTCCATCTGGCGGTCTGTTGCGTCGAGGCGATCAAACATCTGGCGCTCTTGCACACTCAGTGGGGTGGCTTCGAGCTTGGCTTTGGCGGCCAGGTAGTTGGCGTGCTGCTTTTTGGCCTCGGCCGCATCTTTTTGGACGCCTTCCAATTGGCTTTGCAAGCCCATATTGCGCATTGCCACTGCGCCGCGGAGCAGGGCAGCGCGCATGCTGATGGCCAGTTCTTCCTGGGTGGCTGCGTGTTGCAGGGTGCCCAGCAAGGCATGGCGGCTAACGGAGTGGCTGATCAGGCTGCCGACCAGCATCGCCATGGCGGCCAACAAGATCAGCCCGAAGCCCAGACCGAGCCGCAGCCCTATCTTCATTTGACGCAAATTCATGGTGGCAGGTCTGAGGGTGTCGGTTGAGTTGAGTGATCAAAAATGATCGGCTTGGGCGCTGTACGCCCACTTGAATCAACTCAAGCGTTACTCATAACGCCGTATAGGGGTGTCTGATCGGCCTATTTCTAAAATAATGCACAGATATCAAGTGCGTGTCTGATCGTTATCCCTATGTCCGATCAGCCGCACCAAGGTCTGGCGCAGCTTGGGCGCGTCGATCGGCTTGGTCAGGAACTCGTTCATGCCGGCGGCCAGCGCTTCGTCGCGCTCAGACACCAGCGCCGCCGCCGTCAGCGCCACGATGGGCAGCTCGTCGGCAGTGAAGCGCTGCCGCACTTGGCGGGTGGCTTCGTGGCCGCTCATCACCGGCATCTGCAAGTCCATCAGCACCGCGTCAAACGGTTTGCCCATGCTGGACGCCGCAAAAATCGCCTCCACCGCCTGGCTGCCGTCACTCGCTTGCGAGACCTCCAGGCCCCATTGCTGCAGCTGCGCCACTGCAATCAGCATATTCACCGGGTGGTCTTCGGCCATCAGCACGCGCAGGCCACGCAGGTCGGCGTTATCGGTCGCCGTGGGCAGCTGGCGCGGCTCGCTGTTCAACGCCGCGCCGGAGGCCGGCAACGGCAGTTCGGCCCAGAACACCGAGCCCTGGCCCGGTTGACTCTCTACGCCGACGCTGCCGCCCATCAGTTCGGCCAAATCGCGGCAGATGGACAGCCCCAGCCCGGTGCCGCCGAAGCGCCGGGTGGTCGATTCATCGGCCTGGGTGAACGGCTCGAACAGCCGCTCGATCTCGCCGTGCTCGATGCCGGGCCCGGTGTCGGTGAGCGTGAAACGCAGGCGATCACCGGCGAGGCTCTGGGCGCTCAACACGACCGAGCCGCTGGCGGTGAACTTGATCGCGTTGCTGGCGAAGTTGCTGAGAATCTGGCGCGTGCGTATCGCGTCCCCCGACACCCAGACCGGCAGCGCCGCGTCCAGCTCCAGCTGGAAGCTGAGCCCGCGCGAATCGGCCAGGGCCAGATAGGTCAGGCGCAAGGTGGCCAGCATGTCGTGCAGGTCGAATGGGGCGGTCTCCAGCGTCAAGCGCCCGGCTTCGATTTTGGCCAGGTCAAGAATGTCGGAAATCAGACCCGACAGGCTTTCGGCGCTGGCCAGCAGTTGGTCCAAGTATTGGCGCTGGGTCGCATCCTCCAGATCGGGTTGCTGCAGCAAGCGGGCCAAGCCCAGCAAGCCGTTCAACGGCGTGCGGATTTCGTGGCTGGTGTTGGCCAGGAAGGCGCTCTTGGCCCGGTTGGCGGCCTGCGCTTCATCCTTGGCGCTGGCCAGGGCGGCTTCGGCCTGACGGCGCTCGGTGATGTCCTCCAGGATCCAGACCGTGCCGTCCACCGCCGGGTGCAGTGGGTCGACCGCGCGGGCCAGCATGCGGCACCAGAACAGGCTGCCGTCGCGGCGTCGCATCAGGCGCTGGGTTTCCACTTGTTGGCCACTTTCCAGTTGGGGCCCCAGTTCCCGGCCGCCCGCCAGGTAGTCTTCCTGGCTGCGCCAGATCACGCTGCCCGGTTGGCCGATCAAACTCCCGGCGGGCCAGCCGAACATTTCTTCCACCAGCCGGTTGACCTGCACAAAAGTCTGTTCGCGGGTCAGCGTGATGCCGATCGAGGCGTTCTCCAGCACCGCTTGATGGACCAGGCGCGTGCGCTCCGACGCGCTCACATCGCGGGCGTTGATGACCAGGTATTGCTGGCCTTCCATCGCGAACGGTGCAGCCGACATCACCATCGACAGCGGCCGCCCGCGCTTGTCGACAAAAGTCATGGCCTGCTCCACCACCCGGCCGTGCTGGCGAATCTTGTCCAGCACCCGGCTGCGATCCAACTTGTCTTGCCAGAGCCCTAAGTCGCTGGCGGTGCGCCCCAACACCTCCTCGCTGGTGTAGCCGGTCAGTTGCTCGAAGGTCTTGTTGACCATCGCATAGCGGCCGGTCTGGAGGTCGGTCAGGGTGATGACGTCGGGGCTGGTGGCGACCAGATGCGAGAGCAGGCCCTCCGAGCGGCGCAGCGCTTCCTGCGCTCTGGATTGCTCGGTCTGGTCGATGAAGAACGACAAGGTGGCGGGGCCGGCGGCGGCCTCCACCCGCACGCTGGTGGCTTGCACCAGACGCAGTCGCCGTGACAGCGTGTGCAGCCGGAACTCGGCCATCGGCATCATGCCGCCGACCGGCATGGCCTCGATCTTGGCGGCGCGCTGGCGGGCGCGTTCATCGTCGCCGGGCTCGTAATGCGAGAACAAGTCCTGGCCGATCATGCTGCTGCGCTGGGTGTAGCCGAACATGGCCATCGCCGCCGGGTTGGCGTCCAGCACCCGACCCCAGCGGTGCAGCACCAGCGGCGAGGGCGAGCGCCGGAACAGCTCGCGGTAGCGGCTCTCGGTGGCTTGAATCGATTGCTCGGTCCGCACTTCGTGGGTCACATCGCGGCCGACGCCCCAGTAGCCGCGAAAATTCCCCTTCGCATCAAAACGCGGTTCACCGCTGATCGAGACGAAGCGTGTGCTGCCGTCCTCGGCGCGCCGTTTGGCCAGCATGCGGTGGAACGGCCGGTGCGACTCCAGATCGGCCCGGTGCGCGTCCAGATCTTCTTCGGACAAGCCCAGGTGCGCGAGTTCCCACGGCGTCTTGCCCAGCCGGACTTGCAAATCGATGCCGGAGCTGCCCGGCTTGTCCTCGGTGAATTGGGTGAAGCGGTAGTCGCGGTCCATCTCCCAGTACCAGTCCGCTGCCATGGTCAGCAGGCCGCGAAAGCGGGCATTGCGTTCGCGCGCTTCACGCAGCGATGTCTCGGTCAAGCGCAGTGCGCCGATGCCGATGGCGAGTCCGGACAACACCAACAGCACCTGCAGGCCGCCGCGCAGGCTCAGGCTCTGGAGCGCACCGGCGCTGACGGCCCAGCCGCTTGACTCGCCCCAGAACAAGCCGGCCAGCCCCAGCAAGGCGATCGCGCTCAAGCTCAAACCCGCCCGCAAGCCGACCATGCTGGTGGCCAGCGCCGTCAGCAAGGCCAGCGCCGTCAAGCTGAGTGAGTAAAGTCCCAGCCCGCGTGACCAGGCGATCAGCACGAGCAGCACCATGGTCAGGCCTATCAGCGCGGCGGCGGCCTGGGCACCGTAGCGGCGCGGCAGCCGCCACAAGCACAGCAGGCAGAGCAGGGCAATGCCGGCGGCCCAGGCCGGTGCCAGCAGCCCTGCCCAGGGTTCGGCGGCGCTGCGGCTGAACAGCAACTCGGCCGCGCCCAAGGGCAGCAGCAGGGCGGTACCGGCAAAATACAGCCGAATCGAGCGCCAGCGCACATTGCTGCCGGCCCGCGCGCTGGGGTCGGCGGGATCCAGATCCTGCTTGATCAGGCTGCTCAAATCGTCCAGGGAATCCTTGCTCACAGTGCCGCGTGCTCCGCTTCGACCAAAAGATGGCCGGAGACCTTCCGGCAATCGCTGGAGTCTCCCTGACTTTGGCGTCAGCAATCGCCGGTGCTACCCCGGGAATCGGGGGTAATTCAGCCGTGCGACGCCGAGTTAGTGCATTAGGTCACGCTGCGGCTGGCCCGAGCGCACCCGCAGCGGCGGGTGCGTGGCCGGTCGGGGGCGGCGCAGGGGCAGTCAAGGCTAGTTCGGGTGGGCAGGTCAGGCGCGGGCGTGGTTCAGCTGTGCGCGGGTTTGCAGCGCGACTTGGCGGGCGGCAGCGGCAAAGTCCGGTCCGGCGCTGGCGTACAGCACCGCGCGCGAACTGCTGACCATGATGGGGCCGCTGGTCTGCGTGCTATCCCCCCGCCAGCCGGCCTTGACCGTTGCCTCAGCGTCACCGCCCTGCGCGCCCACGCCGGGAATCAGCAGCGGCAGCGTCGGTGCCAACTCGCGCACGCGGCGAATTTCTTCCGGGTAGGTGGCACCCACCACCAGGCCGAGCTGGCCGTTCTTGTTCCACTCGGTCTGAGCCAGGCGGGCCAGGTGTTCATACAGCCGGGGCTGGCCGGGCAGATCGGCGAGGCGCTGGTTCTGCCAATCACTGCCGCCCGGGTTGGAGGTGCGGCAGAGCAGGATGGCCCCCTTGTCGGCATAGCGCAGATAGGGCTCGATCGAGTCAAAACCCATGAAGGGCGACAGCGTCACCGCGTCGGCCTGATAGCGCTCGAACGCTTCTTTTGCATATTGCTCGGCGGTGCTGCCGATGTCGCCCCGCTTGGCGTCCAGAATCACCGGCACTTGCGGTGCGACTTGCTTGATGTGGGCGATCAAGCGCTCCAGCTGCGCCTCGGCGCGATGGGCGGCAAAGTAGGCGATCTGCGGCTTGAAGGCGATCGCCAGGTCGTGGGTGGCCTCGACAATGGCAGCGCAAAAGTCAAAGATCCGCTCGGGGTCGCCCTGCCAAGCGCCGGGAAAGCGCGCCGGCTCCGGGTCCAGCCCGACGCACAGCAGCGAGTTGTTCTGGTTTTGAGCGGCGATCAGTTGCTGGATGAAGTTCATGGGGATTGATTTTTTGGGGCAGGGTAACGTGCTGCATTGTCCAAGAGAAAGAACACATGCTGGTATTGAAGACCGAGAGACTGACGCTGCGCTGGGCCCGGGTGGAGGACGCCGAGTTCATCTGCGAGCTGCTGAACGAGCCGTCCTGGCTGGCCAACATTGGTGACCGAGGCGTGCGCACGCCGGACGACGCCCGCGTCTGGATCGAGGAGCGCTTGCTGGGCAACTGCTGGCGGCAGGGTTTCGGTTTTTGGGTGGTGGAGCGGACGGCGGACGGCGCGCTGATGGGCATTTGCGGCCTGGTGCTGCGCGACGGCTTGCCTGACGTCGATGTCGGCTACGCCTTGCTGCCGCGCTTTTGGGGGGCCGGTTATGCCCGCGAGGCTGCTGCGGCCAGCCTGCGTTACGGTGCCGACGTGCTGGGGTTGACGCGCCTGCTGGCCATCACCTCGGCCGACAACGCCGCCTCCGCCCGCGTGCTCGAAGCGATCGGCATGCGCTTTGAAGGCCTGCAGCAACTGCCCGACTATCCCGAACCGAGCCGCTTGTTTGGCTGGACGGCCGCCGCCGCCGCCGAGCCGCTCGACGACCGCGCTCAGATCGAGCTGTTGCTGCAAAAGTTCAGCACCGCGCTGTCGAACCGGCACGGCCCGGCCACCTTGGCGGCGCTGCCCCATTGGCTGCTGCCACAAGCGAGCATTACCCGGGGCAGCGCGGCGGGCCTGGGCAGCCTGAGCTTGCAGGGCTTCATGACGCCGCGCGCCCACTTGCTGATGGGGGGGCGGCTGCTCGGCTATGAAGAGCACACCGTCGAGCAGCGCATCAAGGTGTTCGGCCGGGTCGCACAAGCTTGGTTGCACTACCGCCGCAGCGGGCAGATGGACGCTGCCGAGGTCAGCGGCGAAGGCTTCAAAAGCCTGCAACTGCTGAAGACCGAGGGCGGCTGGAAGATCGCCTCGCTGGCCTGGCAGGAGCTGTCTTGAGCGCCACGCCGGGAGTTGAAACCGGGCCGGCCAAGCGCTCGGAGTTGACGGTCGCCGTGATCGGTGGCGGGCTGGGTGGGCTGTATGCCGCCGAGCTGCTGGCGCAAGCCGGGGTGGCTTACCAGTTGTTCGAAGCGCAAGCGCGCTTGGGCGGGCGGGTGCTGACCGAGCCGCTGGCGGGCGGTGCTTACGACCTGGGGCCGACCTGGTTCTGGCCGGCGCATCAGGCCCGCATGCGGCAGTTGACCGCCGCGCTCGGCTTGGCCAGCTTTGCGCAGCCGGCGCGCGGTGCGCTGATCCACGAGCTGTCTGCCACCCAGCGCCTGCGGGCCGACGGTGATGATGGCAGCATGGACGGCTCGATGCGTTTGGCTGGCGGCATCGGCGGGCTGGTGCAAGCACTGGCCCAGCGCCTTGATGCGCAGCGCCTGCACAGCGGTCAAGCGTTGCGGAGGCTGGAGTTGCTGCCCACGGGCGGGCTGATGCTGGAACTGGGCGCGGCGGACGGCAGCAGCGGCAGCAGCAGCTGGCAGCCGTTCAGCCATGCGATCTTGACGCTGCCGCCGCGCTTGCTGGCGGCCACGGTGGACTTTTCGCCGGCGCTGCCGGCGGAGTTGCTGGCCAACTGGGCCGCAGTGCCGACCTGGATGGCTGGCCAAGCCAAGCTGCTGGCGGTGTACGAGCGGCCGTTCTGGCAGGACGAGCAGCTCAGCGGCGCGGTGCGCAGCCGTGTCGGCCCGCTGGTGGAGATTCACGATGCCAGCGGCCCTGAAGGATCACGCGGGCCACCCGCGCTGTTCGGCTTTGTCGGCGTCGACCCACGCAGCCGGCGTGCGCATGGCGAAGCGGCCGTGCAACAAGCGGCCCTGGCGCAACTGGTGCGCTTGTTCGGGCCGTTGGCGGGTCAGCCCAAGGCGCTGTTTTTCAAGGACTGGGCGACCGACCGCTGGTTGGCCACCGAGCGGGACGAAACCGCCCCGCGCCAGCACCCCAGCTACGGCAGCCACCGAGCCCTGCCTGCCGCCTGGGCGCAGCGCTTGCTGTTGGCCGGCAGCGAGACGGCCGCCGTGCATGGAGGCTATCTGGAAGGTGCGCTGGAAGCGTCCGAAGCCGCCGTGCAGCGCCTGTTGGACTCGCTTTAAATCCGCCGCGCCAGCTCGGCCGCTTTGCCGATATAGCTGCCCGGCGTCATCGCCAGCAAGCGGGTCTTTTCTTCGGGCGGCAGCTCCAGGCCTTCGATGAAGGCGCGGATCGCTTCGGCGGTGATGGTCTTGCCGCGAGTCAATTCCTTCAGCCGCTCGTAGGGGTTGGGCAGGGCAAAGCGGCGCATCACGGTCTGGATCGGCTCGGCCAGCACTTCCCAGGCTTGGTCCAAGTCTTCGGCCAGGCCGGCGTCGTTGATCTCCAGCTTGTCCAGGCCCTTCAGCAGCGACTCATAGCCGAGCACCGCATAACCGAGCGCCACGCCCATATTGCGCAGCACGGTGGAGTCGGTCAGGTCGCGTTGCATGCGGCTGATCGGCAGCTTCTGGCTCAAATGCGTCAGCAGCGCGTTGGCGAGGCCGAAGTTGCCCTCGGCGTTCTCGAAGTCGATCGGGTTGACCTTGTGCGGCATCGTCGAGCTGCCGATCTCGCCGGCCTTGGTGCGCTGCTTGAAATAGCCCAGCGACACGTAAGCCCAGACGTCGCGCGACCAGTCGATCAGGATGGTGTTCAGCCGGGTCACCGCGTCGAACAGCTCGGCCATGTAGTCGTGCGGCTCGATCTGGATCGTGTACGGGTTGAAGGTGAGGCCGAGCTGCTGCTCGATCACGCGCTGCGAGAACGCTTCCCAATCGAAGTCGGGCCAGGCGGCCAGGTGGGCGTTGTAGTTACCGACGGCACCGTTCATTTTGGCCAGCAGTTTGACTTCGGAAATGCGGCCGCGCGCATTGCGCAGGCGCGCCACGACGTTGGCGATTTCTTTGCCGACGGTGGTCGGGCTGGCCGTCTGGCCATGGGTGCGCGCCAGCATCGGCGTGGCGGCCAGGGTGTGAG
>JBIIVZ010000336.1:0-3591 GCA_044339175.1 Roseateles sp. | reverse complement strand
GGTACGGCGACACCGCGCTGGACCAGAAGCTGGTCATCGCGTTGGTCCACAGCGAAGCGACGGAATTGGCCCCGCCAATGCTGCCGAAGAGCATTTCGAACGGCGCACGTTGCGCCTCGGACAGCGCCCCCATCGCGACGATGCCGGTCCAAAAATTTGCCAATGATTCACGCGCCGCTTCGCGCGGGTCGCGGCCCTGCTCTTGGGCTTGCGCATAACCGTGCGCCAGCGCCACCGCATTCATCGCCCCGGCACTGGTACCGCTGATGCCCTCGAACGAAACTCGCCCGTCCTCCAGCAGCGCATCCAGCACTCCCCAAGTGAATGCACCGTGCGACCCGCCGCCTTGCAAAGCCAGATTGATCGCGGGCGCGTTGTGCGCTGGCGGCGGAGGGGTCAAGCTGTGCAAATGAGGTTTCATCCCAACAGGTTATCAAAAACCCTTATTTTCGCAGGTCGATCGGAATATTCCGACTTGTGCGGATGGCGGCTCCTCAGTGCAGCGGTAGAAATCCCGGAAACGTTGTAGTTGGACAACCTTGTGGGCACAGGGCGCGCACAAATTGCAGCGCAAACCTGCGGGGACCGGCTGTTGTTGGGCGCGCCGTTCCCCGCAACGGGGTCAATCAATCAATCAATCAATCAATCAATCGCCAAACACGATCTTCTTGCGCTGAGCGACCCAACCTTCCATCTTGGAGGCGAACACTTCTTCCATCCGGTTACGCTTAACTTTGAAGGTCGGCGTGATGAAACCGTTCTCCACCGTCCACGGCGTTTTCAGCAGCACCAGGCAGTCCATCTGCTCATGGGGGTCCAGTTGCAGATTGATCTTGGCCAGATGTTGCGTCAGCTCGGTCACCAGCAAGGCCCGCTCGGACTCCGACTCGGTGCGTTTGACGCCGTCGGCCGACAGCAGCAACAGCCCCAGCGGCTGGCCCAGATTGGCCCCGGTGACGATGCAGGCCTCGACGGACGGATGCCCGCCCAGCCTGTCCTCGATCGGTGCCGGTGCCACATATTTGCCCTTGCTGGTCTTGAACAAATCCTTCACCCGGCCGGTGATGCGCAGGCAGCCCTGCGTGTCGATCTGGCCCTTGTCGCCGGTGCGCAGCCAGCCGTCGGCAGTCAGCACCTCCTGCGTCATGGCCGGCTCCTTGTAGTAACCCAGCATCAGCGCCGGGCTGCGCATCAGCAACTCGCCGGTCGCGGGCTCGACGCGGGCTTCCACGCCCTCGTAAACCGGGCCTACGGTGCCCGTCTGGTCACGGCCCGGCAGGGTCATGTGGGACAGCGCCAGGTTCTCGGTCATGCCGTAACCCTCGTTGATCGGCAGGCCCAGCTTGCGGTACCAGGCCAGCAGTGCCACCGGCATCGGTGCCGCACCGCCGGCCGCAAACGTGCATTGATCCAGGCCCAGCGCCTTCTTGATCTTGCCGCGCACCAGCCCGCCGATCAGCGGAATGGACAGCAGCCGCGCCAGCTTGGCCTCTGGCATCTTGGCGTGCACGCCCTGCTGAAACTTCACCCACAGCCGTGGCACGGAGAAAAATATCGTCGGCCGGGCACGCTGCAAATCGGCCGCAAAGGTGTCCAGGCTATCGGCAAAGAACAGCTCCATGCCGGTACCCAGCCAGCCATGCTCGACCAGCGTGCGCTCCACCACATGCGCCAGCGGCAGATAGGACAACATGCGATCCGCCTGCGTCATCGGGAAGCGCTTCAAACCGGCGCTCAGCGCCCAGGCAAAAGCGCCAAAGCTGTGCATCACGCCCTTCGGGCTGCCGGTCGTGCCCGAGGTGTAGATCAAGGTGGCCAATTCGTCGGCTTGGCGTACCGGCTCGCCCGCCATCGGCGCGCTGCGGGCACAAATGGCGTCCCAGCCTTCGTAAGCCTTTTTGGCGTCGTCGGGTGACAGCGGGTAGCTGATGCAGGGCAGGTCTGCCGGCACGCCGGACTTCATCTCCCCCCAACCATCGAGCTTGCCGACAAAGCAAGCCTTGGCATCGCTGTGGGTCAGGATCTGCCGAATCGTTTCAGCCGCCAGCGTCGGGTACAGCGGCACCGACACATAGCCGGCCATCCAGATCGCCAAATCGCTCATCAACCACCAAGCGCAGTTCTTGGACAGGATGGCCACCTTGGCCCCCGGCCCCCAGCCCTGCGCTTGCAGGTGCGTGGCCATGCGACGCACTTGGTCGCCCACCTCGGCCCATTTCAGTTCTTGCACCGCCCCGCCCCCCATCGGCTGAGTCAAGGCCACGCGGTCTTTCAGCGTGCGCTCCCAGTGGTAGAACCGTTGCAGAGCCAAACTGTCGGCAGGAATAGTAGTCATCAGGCAGTCTCCTCGTTATATGTTGCTTTCGCGCACCAAAGGTTAACGAAAGCGTTCCGAGAAGGGTAGCGGGTTTTTGCGACTTGTCGGTTGAGCGGGGTTAGCTGCCGCCCGGCTTGGTAGCCCGGAACTCGGTCGGTCTTTTGAGCAGAGGCTGCCGCTGACCGGTGCAGCCGCAATACTGTTCGCTCACCAAAAAAACCGTTCGTCCTGAGCCAGTCGAAGGACCCGAGCATCCTGAGCCTGTCGAAGGAGAGCTTGTCGAAGGAGAGCCTGTCGAAGGACTTCCCCCGCTTCCGACAACCGTTCGACAAGCTCAGGGCGAACGGGCTCTATCCGAACAGTATTGGGGGCAGCCGGGTCCTCCTACATCATCGGGTTCAAGCGCCTGGGTGCCAGCTGACCACGAATCTCGCCGCCCTTGTTGGCGGCGGTGTGCACGTTGACATACCACTTGCCTGCCAGCAGATCAGCCACCTGCGCCTCGGTCAGCGTCGCCTTCCCCTCCATCGGACTGACCGTTCCGGCGAAAGGAATGACAACGCCTGCGTTGCTGCCCGCAGCCGCTGGGCCGTGGATGTGCGCCGCCGTGGCCGCGCCGGTCAAACCGGTGTAAGTCACCTTCCAGACCAGCACCCGAGTGTCCTTGTCTAGCGTGGCCTCCGCCATGCCGGTACCGCTGGACGCCACCGGCGGCACTTCGGCTGCGCCCGTCAACAGCGCAGACAACGCCACGGTATGGGTCGCATGCAAGCTGCTGCAAGCGCCAAGGCTGACCAGCAAACCCGCCGCAGCGGCCATCCGCAAAGCGGATATCAAACGGTATTGAATTTGAACCATGTCTTGCTCCAGATTAAAAATAATCGAACGTGATCGAATGTCACTTTTGGATTATTTCCAAGCGGTAGCCGAGCAGGTCGCTAGCCAAAAATCCCCATAACTTGGAGTGGGGTTTGCCACTGCAAAGTTGAGTCATTCCAACTTGTATGTATATCGCTAGCTCGCAGCAAATGCTCGCTTGAAGAAAAACAAACGCAAATACCAAAACTTTGCTTACCAAGAAATCATGGTATCGAAGCTGGGCCAGTTTAGAGGGGTTTATATTTGAGACCTGGCCCTGATGACTCGAGGAATTCCAAGAATATAGGCCGAAATGTCAACAAGGTTCAGTTAAATCGAGCAGGAATTCCGTCGTTTTCAGAGGAATTCCTTCATGCAACCGCCCTGGCACTTTGCTGCCGCAGATGACGAAGGAG